>JAMCPX010000038.1 GCA_023382265.1 Deltaproteobacteria bacterium
TTCAGCAAAAAAGCCGAAGTAAGTAATGAGAAGTAAAACAAATGCAATAATTAAATTGTCATCCTGCGAAAGCAGCAATCCAGTTCTTTTGTTCCGCTTTTCATGGTTCCCGCTTATACTGGAATGACGGCACCGGAGTTAAGCCAATATGATTAGTCAGGATGTTATAGAAAGTAAGGATTAAATTTTAAGTGAAATAATAAAAAGGGTTTAAGGAGAAAATTATGGCATTGGGAATTAAATACGAAGAGATAACAAGCATTATTAAAGAGCAACTGCAGGGTTATGATTATAAGATAAAAAAGACAGAGATAGGCACTGTTTTAACAGTAGGGGATGGTATTGTCAGGGCAAACGGTCTTGAGAATATTATGGCAGGTGAGCTTGTTGAGTTTGAAGATGGAACAAAGGGCCTTGTTCTTAACCTTGAGGAAGATACTGTTGGTATCGCAGTGATGGGAGAGGTTACAGGTATAAATGAAGGACAAACGGTAAAAAGAACAGGAAGGATCATGGAAGTTTCAGTGGGTGATCAAATGCTCGGAAGGGTTGTTAATGCACTTGGAGAGATTATTGATGGTAGAGGACAAATAGATACCAAAGATACGAGAAAGATTGAAATAAAGGCGCCCGGCATAGTTGAGCGTCAGCCTGTTAAAGAGCCTTTACAAACAGGCATAAAAGCGATCGATTCCATGATACCGATAGGAAGGGGACAGAGAGAATTGATAATAGGAGATAGACAGACGGGGAAAACTGCACTGATACTCGATACGATAATTAATCAAAAAGGCAAAGACATAGTCTGTATTTATGTTGCAATAGGCCAGAAACAGTCAACCGTTGCTCAGGTCGTTGACAGGCTTACACAGCATGGGGCAATGGATTATACCATTGTTGTTGCTGCCACAGCAAGCTCTCCGGCACCGCTCCAATACATAGCTCCTTACACAGGATGTACAATAGGTGAGCATTATAGGGATAACGGAAAACATGCTGTTATCTTTTATGACGACCTTTCAAAGCACGCTGTTGCTTATAGGCAGCTATCACTGCTTTTAAGAAGGCCGCCCGGAAGAGAGGCTTATCCAGGCGATGTGTTCTATTTACATTCGAGGCTTCTTGAGAGGGCTGCAAAACTCAGTAACGAAAAAGGCGGCGGTTCGTTAACGGCTATACCAGTAATAGAAACCCAGGCGGGTGATGTCTCTGCGTACATCCCTACGAATGTTATTTCAATCACAGACGGCCAGATATATCTTGAAAGCGATCTGTTTTATGCGGGTATAAGACCCGCGGTCAATGTGGGACTTTCGGTATCAAGGGTTGGAGGTAATGCACAGGTCAAGGCGATGAAGCAGGTGGCAGGCAGATTAAGGCTTGAACTTGCCCAGTATAGAGAAATGGCAGCATTCGCGCAGTTTGCATCCGATCTCGATAAGGCAACACAAATGCAGCTTAACAGAGGTATGAGACTTACAGAACTTTTAAAACAACCGCAGTATAAACCTGCACCTGTTGAAGAACAGATAATGAGCATTTTTGCCGGTACAAACGGTTATTTGGATGACTATTCTGTTGATGCGATTAATAGATACGAAAAAGAGATGATAGAATTTGTTAAGAGCGAATACCCCGATCTACTTAAAACGATAAAAGAGAAAAAGGTGCTAAGCGATGATACCATAAAATCTATGAGAGCATCGCTTGATTCTTTCAAGCAGAAGTTTAATCCAAAAGGGTAAACATGCCAGCTTTTGAAACACTTAGGAAAAGAATTAAAACGGTATCGAATACGGAGAAGATCACGAAAGCAATGAAGATGATCGCTGCTGTAAAACTTAGGAAACTCCAGCAGCAGGCTGATAATTCACGTGCTTATGCTAACAACATAGAAGAGATTGTAAGAGAAATTACTGCTAAAATCGACACAACCTTACATCCTCTTATGAGAAAGCCGACTGAGATAAACAAGACATTGATTGTACTTATGTCGTCAGACAGAGGGCTTTGCGGCGGTTATAACAGTAATGTAAACAGGCTTGCGCTGCAGGCACTCAAAGAGTCTAAAGATAATAATACGGAACTTGAATTCATAACAATCGGTAAAAACGGCAGAGATATGCTGCGCAGATCCGGCGCAAAAATAAATCTTGATCTCAGCGGATCATCGGGCAACCCTAATTACAGTGAAGTAAGGGACATTTCAAGTGTTTGTATAAATGGTTTTGCGGACGGTGAATATGATGAAGTATCGCTGATCTATAATAGATTTATGTCCGTGCTTTCACAAAAACCGGTAGAAGAGATATTATTACCGCTGAGCAGGATTGTAGTGGAGCAGAGTGAGGCAGAGATTTTGGATCCAAAAATGCTTATTTATGAGCCTTCTCTGCAGGAGATACTTATGAGTCTGCTTCCGAGAATGATCGAAAGCAGGATATATCATGCACTGCTTGAATCAGCGGCAAGTGAGCATGCAGCAAGGATGACAGCAATGGATTCGGCAACAAACAATGCAAAAGACATGATTCAAACCCTTACGCTTGTTATGAATAAAGCCCGCCAGAGTACAATTACAAAAGAGCTTATGGATATCGTTAATGGCGCAGAGGCTATGCGCTAATAGAAGAAAGGAGAGATATATAAATGGATTATGGAAAAATAGTTCAGGTAATGGGCTCGGTTGTTGACGTTGAGTTTGAAGGTAAATTACCAGAGATATATTCAGCATTAAAGACAACCAATAAGGCTATATCCGATAAAGAGTGGAATCTCACACTTGAGGTTGCCCAGCAGATTGGTGAAAACACTGTAAAATGTATAGCAATGGATTCTACGGAAGGGCTTGTAAGAGGTTTATCCGTTATGAATACAGGCGGGGATATCTCAGTGCCGGTAGGGAAAGAGGTGCTCGGAAGGATAATTAACGTGATAGGTGAGCCGGTCGATGAACTCGGTGATATAAAGGCAGCAAAAAAGTATCCCATACACAGGCCTGCACCAACCTTTGAAGAACAATCAACAAGTATAGAAATGTTTGAAACGGGTATAAAGGTTATAGACCTGCTTGAGCCTTACCAGAAAGGCGGAAAGATAGGGTTGTTCGGCGGTGCTGGAGTTGGTAAAACGGTTATTATAATGGAATTGATCCACAATGTTGCAATGCATCATGGCGGATTTTCAGTGTTCGGCGGTGTTGGCGAGAGAACAAGAGAAGGCAATGATCTATGGCTTGAGATGAAGGAATCCGGGGTCATAGGCAAAACAGCGCTTGTTTATGGGCAGATGAACGAGCCGCCGGGTGCAAGGGCAAGGGTAGGGCTGACTGCGTTAACGGTTGCAGAGTACTTCAGAGATGAAGAGCATCAGGATGTTTTGCTGTTCATTGATAATATATTCAGATTTACACAGGCAAACTCGGAGGTTTCTGCGCTGCTTGGTAGAATTCCATCCGCAGTTGGTTATCAGCCAACGCTTGCAACGGATCTCGGAGAGCTTGAAGAAAGGATAACCTCGACAAGGAAAGGGTCCATAACATCTGTTCAGGCAATATATGTGCCTGCGGATGATCTCACAGACCCTGCGCCAGCAACAACATTTGCACATCTCGATGCAACAACAGTGCTTTCAAGGCAGATAGCCGAACTTGGTATATATCCGGCAGTTGATCCTCTTGATTCTACATCAAGGATACTGGATCCGTTGGTTATCGGCCAGGAGCATTATAAGGTTGCAAGAGATGTACAGAAGGTTCTGCAGAGGTATAAAGAACTTCTTGATATTATAGCAATTCTCGGAATGGAAGAGCTTTCTGCCGAAGATAAACTTACAGTATCAAGGGCAAGAAAGATACAAAGATTTTTGTCGCAGCCGTTTTTTGTAGCGGAACAATTCACAGGCACGCCTGGGAAATATGTAAAGCTTGAGGACACAATAAAAGGTTTTAGAGAAATCATAGAAGGCAAGCATGATGCTGTCCCTGAGCAGGCGTTTTATATGGCCGGCACAATAGAAGAGGTTGTTGAGAAGGCAAAGGCGTTAACAGCTTAAATATGTCAATAAGATTAAAAATCATAACACCCGAAAAAACGATTATAGATCAGGATGTGGATGAGGTTGTTGCACCCGGTTATTACGGCGAGTTTGGCATTTTGCCGGGTCATGCGAGATACATAACAATACTTAAAATCGGGGAATTAACGTACAGGAGTGCTGCAGATGAGAAGTGCCTTGCTATAAATTGGGGTTATGCAGATATAAATCAGAAAAAGATGACCGTGCTTGTTGAGACAGCGGAGTTCGAGCATGAGATAGATTATAACCGTGCACTTGATGCAAAACAAAGGGCAGAAGAGGAATTGAAGCACCTTACACCTATTGATGCGCAGTATGTAGCAGCTATCTCTGCACTTGAAAGGGCTGCAATAAGATTACGGGTCTCTAACAGGTATCGCTCAAAGAGCAGTAATAGAACGATTAGTTATAATAAATAATAGTAAGAGATCTTTGATAGTTTCTATTTCTAAAACTTCCGGCGGGAAACTTTGTATCCGTTCTTGACGCATCATAATATAACTGTTATTAAATCATTATGATTTTAGTTTATACAACAATAATAGTTTTATCGTTTTTTATTGGTTCATTTCCAACAGGATATCTTGTAGCAAGAAGCAAGGGCATAGATATAAAATCTGTCGGAAGCGGGAATATCGGTGCTACAAATGTAACTAGAGCGATGGGCAAAGGGTGGGGAGTTTTGGTTTTGCTTGTTGATGCACTTAAAGGCTTACTACCGGTCATATTCGTGAGGATCCATTTCAGCACCTTGTCGGAACAGCATTTATACGCTTTAATGGTCGGTACCGGTATGGCGTCTGTACTGGGGCATGTTTTTACGCCGTTTCTCAAATTCAAAGGTGGTAAGGGTGTTGCAACAACACTCGGTGTGATCCTGGGCATAAATCCATTGGCAGGATTGGTTCTTATTGTCGTATGGTTAACAGCTTTTTTGATTACGCATGTTTCGTCTATAGGTGCTTTATCGTCAGCCATCTCATTGCCGTTCATTGTATTTTTTTTATTCAGAAACAGACAGAACATAATTATTATGATGATATTTGCTGTTTTTATGTCCGTCTTTATTCTTTTTACACACAGAGAAAATATCAAACGGCTTGTACACGGAGAGGAAGAGGCTTTAAAAAAATAGACTATGTTTAACAAGATTCTTATTGCAAACAGAGGTGAGATAGCCACGAGGATTATCAGGGCATGCAAAGAGATGGGTATAAAGAGTGCCGTGATCTACACGGAAGAAGATTCAACAGCACTGTACATTAAAAAAGCGGATGAAGCATATCTCGTAAGTCCCGGTCCCATAGAGGCGTATCTCAACATTCACAGAATTGTTGATCTCGCATTGAAGATCAATGCTGATGCGATACACCCGGGTTACGGCTTTATTTCAGAAAATCCAAAAATGGCGGAGCTGTGTGAAAAAAGAGGTATCGTATTTATTGGCCCATCATCCGAGGCAATCGAACTGATGGGGGATAAGTTAAAAGCAAGAGAGTTTATGAAGAAGCATGATATCTCTATCGTGGATGGCAGTGATGAGCCCATAAAAAGCGCAACTGACGCAGTAAAATGGGGTAAGATCATAGGGTACCCATTGATAATAAAGGCTTCTGGTGGTGGCGGTGGAAGAGGGTTAAGGATTGCTAATACGGAAAAAGAGTTACTCAGGTATTTTAAACTTGCAATGTCGGAGGCGGAAAAGTTTTTTGGTAATTCCGAAATCTTTGTTGAAAGATATATACACAAGTCCCATCACATAGAGTTTCAGATCCTTGCGGATCATCATGAAAATGTTATTCATCTTGGTGAAAGGGATTGTTCAATACAGAGGAGACATCAAAAGGTAATAGAGATCGCTCCATCTTTGATTTTGGGTGAGCAGAAACGAAAAGAGATAGGAAGGGTAGCAATAAAGATCGCAAAGCTTGTTAATTATACGAATGCGGGTACAATTGAATTCCTCGTTGACAGCAATATGAGATACTTTTTTATGGAAATGAATACAAGGCTTCAGGTAGAACATCCTGTTACAGAGGCAATAACAGGCATAGACATAGTTAAGAAACAAATAGAAATAGCAGCCGGTATGGAACTAAACCTGAAGCAGAAAGACGTAAAAATCAATGGTAATGCAATCGAATGCAGGCTCATTGCGGAGGATCCCAAAAATAATTTTTTACCTAATGGCGGAAGGATAACCGCTTATTACTCACCCGGTGGTATTGGGGTAAGGATAGACGGCGCTGTTTATAAGGATTATGTCGTTCCCGATTATTATGATCCTCTTCTAGCAAAGATGACCGTCAGGGGAGAGACATGGGATGAGGTCGTGAACAGAACGCGAAGGGCGCTTGAGGAATTTGTTATAAGAGGTATAAAGACGAATATCCCGTATTTGCTTGCAATTGTTAGCAGTGATGATTTTAAAAAGGGTTACATAGATACAGAGTTCATAAATGAGCATCAGGAATTGCTTGGGTATGAGTATCAAAAAGATCCAATGGATATTGTTATAGCTATTGCATCTGTTATTGCAATGCATGAAGGCATGTAAAAAGGCAGGAGAGTTATAGTGATAAAAAAGGTATACATAACGGATACTACATTAAGGGATGCGCATCAATCGCATATAGCAACACGGCTTAAAATAGACGATATGCTGCCGATATGTGAAAAGATGGACAGTGCGGGCTTCTGGTCAATGGAGGTGTGGGGAGGTGCTACATTCGACAGCGCAATGAGATTCTTACGAGAGGATCCGTGGGAAAGGTTAAAAGCACTCAGAAAAGCTTTGCCGAATACGAAACTTCAAATGTTATTAAGAGGACAGAATCTCGTTGGATACAGACATTATCCTGATGATGTTGTGTGGAAGTTTGTAGAAAAGTCTATAGAAAATGGAATCGATATATTCAGGATTTTTGATGCCTTGAATGATATCAGAAACATGCGCTCATCAATAAAAGCTGTAAAGCAGTTCGGTAAGTTTACGGAAGGCGCATTTAGCTACACAACAAGCCCTGTTCATACGATCCAATATTTTGTCGATTATGCAAAATCGCTTGAAGATATGGGAGTCGATGCCATTTGCATAAAAGACATGGCCGGATTAATAAAGCCTTATGAGGCTTATGAGCTTATAAGCAGACTAAAAGAAACGGTTAAAATACCATTACATTTTCACACGCACGATACTGCCGGTTTTGCGAGTATGTCCATTTTGAAGGCAATAGAGGCTGGAGTGGATATTATTGATACCGCTATATCGCCTTTTGCGGGTGGAACATCTCAGGCGCCGACAGAGTCTATTGTTGCAGCGCTTAAAGACACCGATTACGATACCGGTTTATCTCTTGATCTTCTCGCAGATATCGCCGATTATTTTAGAGAGATAAAAAAGAAATATAAAGCGTATGAAAACGAATATACGGGTATAAATACAAAAATACTTATATGGCAGATACCTGGAGGCATGCTTTCCAATCTTGCTTCACAGCTTAAGGAGCAGGATGCACTTGATAAAATGAACGATGTCCTGGATGAAGTTCCGAAGGTAAGAAAGGATCTCGGTTATCCTCCGCTTGTCACACCAACAAGTCAGATCGTCGGCTCACAGGCAACTTTAAATGTGTTAACAGGGAAAAGGTATCAGGTGATAACAAATGAGATCAAAAATTATTTAAAAGGATTTTACGGCAGGCCGCCGGGTAAGGTAAATGATTCATTAAGAAAGTTAGCAATAGGGGATGAAAAGATTATAGATAGGAGGCCCGCCGACTATCTTGAATTAGAGCTTGGCAAAATAAAAGAAGAAATAAGTTCAAAGACACATTCGGAGGAAGATGTGCTCTCTTATGCATTGTTTCCTGCTGTGGCAATGGAATTTTTTGATCTCAGGGAAAAGGGCGAACTTAAGGTCCTGACACCGAAGTTTGAAGCACCGCAGCCGGAAAAGGATAAAAAGCAAATGGCAAGGCTTGCACCAAGTGAGTTCCATGTCAAAATACACGGAGAGATGTATCATATTAAGATCGCAGGTGCAGGACAGAGAACGGAGAATCCAAGAATGTTTTTTGTTTATGTGGATGGAAAGCTTGAGGAGGTGTTACTTGAACCGATTGTGGAGGTAGTTTCATCACAAGAGGGCGAATTGATCCCAAAGGCAGCTATAACCACTTTAAGGCCAAAGGCAACAGAGGATGGAGATGTGACAACCGCGGTCCCTGGCAAAATATCATCTATAAAAACAAAAAAAGGAGTAAAGGTTTCAGCAGGGGATACTGTGCTTATACTGGAATCCATGAAAATGGAAAGCGAAATCCATACACCGATAGATGGAATCATAGAAGAGATATACGTGAGTGAAGGTGATACCGTAAACCCCGGAGAGGTGTTAATAAGAGTTAGATAGGAGATTTTATGAAGAGAACAGCGGCAGTTGCAGGGGCATTTTATCCTGCCAACGCACCAAGCCTTGAGAAGCTTGTTAAACAGTATACTATTGCGGACAAAGAGTCTGTTAAAGCTATTGGTGTTGTTTCTCCTCATGCAGGATATGTTTATTCGGGCAGCGTGGCGGGAAGAGTTTATGCAAGTATTCGTATTCCTTCGGATGTGATCATTATCGGGCCAAATCACACAGGCTATGGCTCAAGGGCAGGCATCATATCAGAGGGTGTATTTGATATGCCGGGCTTTGGTATGGAGATTGATACGGAACTTGCAAGTTTAATAATGAACAATACCGGTATTGTAACAGAGGATCATGAAGCTCATACGGCAGAACATTCTCTTGAAGTTCAGTTGCCGTTCATTCACTTTAAAAACCCTGAAACGAAAATAGTACCAATATGTGTTATGGGGCGGGGTTTTGATTTTGTAAGGGCTATCGGTGAAGCAATCGCAGCGGCAGTAAAATCATCAAAAAAAGATGTTTTAATCGTTGCGAGCTCCGACATGACACATTACGAACCCGATGCTATTGCAAGAAAAAAGGATAGACTTGCAATTGATAAAGTTTTAAGTCTTGATCCGAAAGGTCTTTTACAGGTAACATCAGAACATGATATAACTATGTGCGGAGTTATACCTGCTGCGATAATGCTTGTCAGTGCAAAACTGCTTGGTGCTAAAGAAGCGAAGCTCGTGGATTATAAGACATCGGGTGATGTAACAAAAGATTTTGAAGAGGTCGTAGGATACGCGGGCATAATCATAGTATAAGCTTTACAAACAGACTTTTAAATCCCTGTCATTATGATTGCTTTTCTCATGCATGATTTTTTTCCATCTGTTTCGTAAGCTCTTGTGCCCTGTAATGAGAAGTAAGCCCATCTATAAAGTTGTCTATATTCCCGGATAAAAATGATTCAAGTGAATAAGAGGTAAGGTTTATTCTATGGTCCGTAACCCTGTTCTGCGGAAAGTTATACGTCCTTATCTTCTCACTTCTATCACCTGAACCTACCTGGCTTTTCCTGTTGTGTGCCCTTTCCGAGGTCTGTTTCTCCATATTCATCTGAAGCAATCGGGATTTTAGGATTTTCAGGGCTTTTGTTTTGTTCTTATATTGTGAACGTTCATCCTGGCACATAACAACAACGCCCGTTGGGATATGTGTTATCCTTATGGCTGTCTCAACTTTATTGACATTCTGCCCGCCGGCTCCACCCGCCCTGTATGTATCTATCTTTAAGTCTTCATTCTTCAGATCAATCTCTACATCTTCAGCCTCGGGTAGAATCGCGACCGTTACAGTTGATGTATGTATCCTTCCAGATGCCTCTGTTTTGGGTACTCTTTGCACTCTGTGAACGCCGCTTTCATACTTTAGTCTGCTATAAACCCTTTCTCCCTCTATAAGTATGATTACCTCTTTGTAGCCTCCGATCCCTGTAGTGTTTTCACTTAGTATCTCTGTATGCCAGTTCTTCATCTCGGCATACCTGAGATACATCCTCAACAACTCCGCGGCAAATAATGCAGACTCCTCGCCGCCTGCACCTGCACGAATCTCAAGTATTACATTTTTTGAATCGAGTGGATCTTTTGGGAGGATAAGCTCTTTAAGCTTGTTTTCGAGCTCTTGTCTTTGTTTGTCCAGTATGGAGAGTTCTTCTTTTGCAAGGGATTTTATGTCTTCCTCGTTCCCTTCTATAAGTTGTTTTGTATATTGTATTGAATTAACGCATTCTTTATATGCACGATATGTACGGGCGATCGGTTCTATCTCGTTCTTTTCTTTTATATACTTTGTGTATTCTTTTTGAATGGAAAAAATTTCAGGACTTGCTAATAATGAGTTAAGCTCATTATAATGAAGCAATAACTGCTCAAGGTTCTCAAACATAGTTACAACCCCCTATAAAACTCTCTTATCTCTTTTAGTTTACCGCAATAAAAATCCCCTTCCGTACAGGGCCCGGTTATGCATGCCGGACCTGCTTTTTTAAATATTACCGGTGCCGTTTTTTTTGATAACTTTAGCATCTCTACAGACAGTTCCCTTATTTCCCATTGGGCCCTCAGACAGCCTCTCAATCTGAAAAAATGTAAGAGCTCGCGTGCATTCATTGTAACAATGATCCTTGTTTTAACAGAACTGGGAAGTATATACCTTGCATCTTCCACCGGTATACCTGAGTTGATCATAGCATGATATAGACTAAAGGCATGTTCAGAAAAACGTGTAAATTTATCCCTGAATTCATCATTCTGTTTAATACTTTCAGGGAGTATAAAATCCGATTGATCCTCAAGTTTTGTGTACCTCTGACTCTGTTGTGAATATGAAGCAAGCCTGTGTCTGATAAGCTGATGCGTCGTTACTCTTGATATGCCTTCTATTCCAAAAGTAAAAGAAGCGTGTTCCAATACAGAATGATGCCCTGATCTCAAGATCCTTGTGATAAACTTCTCTAACTTATCAGGGGTTAATTCTTTTTTTAACTCCTCAATAGAACGTTTCGAGTAGCATAGCCTTGCAGCTATGGCTACGGTTAAATCCGGGTCTGGCGTATAATTTAACAGTATAACCTTCATTAAAAGTCTTTACGACGAACATAGGTCTAATTTTTTACAGTCTTTTTCTTCAGAATAGTTTTATCATATTTTCTATGAAACTTTTCCACCATACCGGCAGAATCTATGAGCTTTTGTTTACCTGTAAAAAACGGGTGACAGTTAGAACAAATGTCTATCAGATAATCACCTTTTGTAGATCGCGTTTCTATCACATTTCCACATGCACATTTTATCGTAGCTTTTACATATTTAGGATGTATCCCTTCCTTCATTTTTCCTCCAAAAATAAATGTCTAATCAAGATCTACTTTGTTCATCGAGTCAAGGAATTCCTTATTCGTTTTCGTCTTAGCCATCTTATCTATTAAGAACTCCATAGCTTCTACAACATTCATAGGTTGTAAAGCTTTTCTAAGTATCCAGACCTTGTTAATTGTATTCTTATCAAGTAATAACTCTTCTTTCCTCGTGCCCGATTTGCTCATATCAATTGCCGGAAAAACCCTTTTATCTGCAAGCCTTCTGTCAAGCACAACCTCCATATTACCCGTTCCTTTAAATTCCTCAAATATAACTTCATCCATACGGCTGCCTGTATCTATAAGGGCTGTAGCAATAATGGTAAGGCTTCCGCCTTCTTCTATATTCCTTGCAGCACCAAAGAACCGCTTTGGTCTTTGTAAGGCATTTGAATCTACACCCCCTGATAAAACCTTACCGCTTGACGGGGTTACAGTGTTGTGAGCACGTGCAAGTCTTGTAATACTGTCAAGCAATATAACAACATCATGCCCGTGTTCTACAAGTCTTTTTGACTTTTCAAGTACCATATCGGCAACCTGAACATGCCTTTGCGCAGGTTCATCAAAGGTTGAGCTTACCACTTCCCCTTTAACATTCCTCTGCATATCTGTAACCTCTTCCGGCCTTTCATCTATCAGCAGAACGATGAGATAAACCGACGGATGGTTCTTGGTTATTGCATTTGCTATATGCTGGAGAAGCATGGTTTTACCGCTTCTTGGCGGTGAGACAATAAGTCCTCTCTGTCCCTTGCCAATTGGTGTGAGCAAATCTATAACCCTTGTTGATAATTCTCCTGTATTGTACTCCATTTTAAATTTTTCTTGCGGATAAAGAGGTGTAAGGTTATCAAACAATATCTTGTTCTTTGCGACCTCCGGGTCCTCATTATCGATGCTTTCAACTTTAACAAGAGCAAAATACTTCTCGCCTTCCTTAGGCTGTCTTATCTGTCCTGTAACCGTATCCCCGGTTCGTATTCCGAACTTTCTTATCTGGGATGGTGATACATATATATCGTCTGGTCCCGGCAGATAATTGTAATCAGGGGATCTTAAGAAGCCAAAGCCGTCGGGCAGTATTTCAAGCACGCCTTCTCCATAAATTACGCCGTTGTTTGCACTCTCTGCTTGCAATATCCCGTATATCAATTCCTGCCTGCGCATACTCACAGCGTTTTCTACGTTTAAGTCCTTTGCTATATTAGCAAGTTCAGCTATAGATTTATTTTTGAGTTCTTTTAGATTTAAAGCCATTCGCCTGTCCTGAGAGGTACTTTTATAGAATAATAAGAACCTCTAATTTATTTGTAGTCTTTCTAATCTATCTTTATAGAAGAATGCAAGTAATTTCTTTATTATAAATTTTTCCTTTACTATTTGTCGCATAATGTACCGATGCTATCTATTACTATTGATGTATATCCCGTATATCTTTTTAAATTATTACATTAAAAAATTATGATGTCAAGTATATGCAGGAGATCCGTCATTTAAAATTCAAATTTGCAGAGCAAAACTCTACTTTCCATTATTGTAATATAAGGGATCGCCCGGTGAAGGAACATGAAGGGATGGGTTTAAAAACAGTTCATGAACGCAATAACAGAAGCGGGGTTATGACACAGCCTATTGGCAGTGGAGTATACACTTTTAAAAAAGGGGATCGTATCACGGGCAGAACTTGCAAGAGATATATCAGGCGGCTGATAAAAAGGTATAAGTTGTTTAAAGAAATACTTTATGCTACTTATGGAGCATGCAAAATGATCACAAAATAGATATCGTATTTATTCAAGACAACAGCATCAATGAATCTATTGCATTGACAAAGCTTGCAGCTGTGTTGAAGAGAGATGGGCACACATACGAGGTATTTATAGAAAGAGAAGAAAAGGATATATTACGTATTCTTTCCGAATCTAATCCGCGTGTTGTAATGATTCCAACATCCGTTGTTAGACCGGAATGGGGATTGTCAACGGCAGAGAAGATAAAAAGCAGAATCCCTGACATTATGATATTACTCAGCGGGACATATCCGACATTTTTCTCCGATGTGATTGAGAATGAATACGTTGATATGATTTTGCTTGGCGAAGCGGATTATGCAGTTCCTGAACTTTTAAAACGATTGAAAGCGGGTGATGACATCACGGGAGTAAACAATATCTGGATAAAGAGGGATCATACTATTCACAAAAATCCTATTGGTCTGCTCACCGATTTGTCAACGATGCCTATGCCGGACAGAGAGATGTATTACAAGTATAAGTTCATAAAGAATTTCCCGTTGAAGCGATTCACCAGCGGACGCGGGTGCACCAACAACTGTTCTTATTGCTTCAATCCTACCTTTAAAACGATGACAAAAGGGCGTGGCGATTTTGTGCGAAAAAAGACAGCCGAAAGGACTGTAGAAGAGATCCTGTATATATATAAGCGATATCCTCTGAAGCATGTTCATTTTTCGGATGATCTTTTTACCTATGATAAAGAATGGGTACTTGAGTTCTGTGAACGGTATTCTTCATCTGTTGGAGTTCCATTTACTTTTAACACAATGATAAACAAGCTTGATGAGGATATTGTTAAAGCTGCTAAGAATGCCGGTTGTTTTGGCATAGCTATCGGTATTGAGAGCGGCAAAGATGATATCAGGGTTAATATACTCAACAAAAGGATCACTAGTCAGGATATTATAGAAACTGCCTCATTGATTAAGAAACACGGGATATTTCTCACAACATTCAATATGATCGGTAATCCCGGTGAAACTCTTGAAGATGTTATTGCAACCATTGAGTTAAACAGGCGAATTAAGTCGGATAACCCGCGTATCTCATTATCGGTACCAATTCATGGCACCAAACTGTACAATTTTGCAATGGAGCATGGATATATAGATTTTAAAGATTTAGAGGCATTGTCTGCGCTCTTTGCAGCACATAAACCGGTATATAAAACGCCGTACACAAGAGAATTTGAAAACCTGTATTATGTATTCCCTCTTATGGTTAAATACAATTTTTTCTCCAACACAATGATGAGATATCGTTCCTCAAAAACACTTACACCATTTCTTAAACTCTTAGGTTTTACAAAGCTCTGGTATGAAAAATCATTCTATAATGTTGGGTTGATAAAGGGTTCCATGTTTTACTTCCACACAGGCGGGCTGAAGAACTGGACTAATCTGTATTCAACGATTATATAAAATTTAACCTCATTGCCGCTACTAAATAAACCGTCCTTAAAATGATTCAACCTTTTTGAATTAAACTGTAGAGCATGCTATACTATTAATAATATGCACATCTTAATTATAGAGGATGAGAAAAAAACTGCAGATTACTTGCGTAAAGGCTTAACGGAGAATGGTTTTGTTGTAGAAACTGCTGAAAACGGTGCGAATGGACTTTATTATGCAGGAATAAGTGACTATGACATGATTATACTTGATGTTGTACTGCCTGATATGAATGGATGGTCTGTGCTGTCTGAGATAAGACGCAACGGAAAGCAAACGCCGGTTCTCTTTTTGACAGCGAGAGACGGGGTACAGGATAGGGTTAAAGGTTTAGAACTTGGAGCCGATGATTATCTAATAAAGCCTTTTGCTTTTTCAGAACTCCTTGCCAGGATCCGCTCAATTTTAAGGAGAGGACCCGGCCGCCTACAAGAGGTCTTGATTATCGCGGATCTTGAGATTGATCTGCTCAAGCATAAGGCACATAGAGCGGACGACCAGCTTGATTTAACATCAAAAGAATTTACGCTCCTTGCTTTTCTTGGACAAAGAAAAGGTGAGGTTATTTCAAGAACACTTATAGCAGAACAGGTATGGGGTATGAACTTTGATAGCGATACCAATGTTGTGGATGTTGCAATAAGAAGGTTAAGAAAAAAAGTTGATGATCCTTATGAAGAGAAGTTGATCCACACCGTTAGAGGGGTTGGATATGTTCTTGAAGAACGCTAAGGGTAAAACTACATTTATGTCATGGTCGATTACCGGCAGGCTTACCGTCCTTTATACAGTTTCTGTATTCCTAATACTCGTTATCGTAAGTATTTTCTTGTACTGGGTGCTTGCCAATAATCTCTTAACAGAGGAAAACGAATTTCTCGGGGCAAAGATTCAAGTTCTCAGGGATATACTTTTAAAAACACCGGATGATCCTGAAATTATAAAAGAAGAAGTTCAATGGGAAACTTCTGCCAATCGGTTCGTAAAATACTATGTAAGGTTCCTTAATAAGAAGGGCAAAACAATGATTGAAACACCCGGTATGGATAAGGTTATAAATCCTTTATTTTTTCCATCACCAATAGCTATTAATGAAACTGTACAAAAAAGCGTAAAATGTAGAGCTATGAATGGAAGCCCGTATCTTTTAGTATCTGCCATGGCAAAGCTTGGTAGTAAGGGTAATAAACAAAGGATCGTACAGATAGCGCTTGATGTGTCGGATGACTATGCGATTCTTGCCATTTACAGGAAGGAACTGCTTATTGCACTTTTTCTTGGAACATTGATCTCTGCAGGTGCAGGGATTGCTATTGCACGCAAAGGTATGAAGCCTATTCAAGAAATCGCAAAAGCAGCACAACGGATAACGGCAACACATCTTCACGAAAGGATCAATCCAGCAAGATGGCCGATGGAATTAACAGTACTTGCATCTGCATTTGATGATATGCTCGTACGGCTTGAAGATTCTTTTGAAAGATTATCCCAATTCTCCGCTGATCTTGCACATGAACTGCGTACCCCTATAAATAATTTAATGGGTGAAACGGAGGTAACATTATCAAAAATAAGAACAGTTGATGACTACAAACAGATACTTGAATCAAGCATGGAAGAATTTTCAAGACTTTCACGTATGATAGATAACTTACTTTTTCTCGCGCGGGCTGAAAATCCGGAAACACAGATTGAACGTACAAACTTTAGCGCAATTAATGAGGTTGATGCTGTAAAAGAATTTTATGATGCACTGGCAGAAGAGCATGGGGTAAATATCGCATGCAATGGGGATGTTATACTAAATGCGGATCAAAATCTGTTTAGACGTGCTATAAGCAATCTGATATCCAATGCGCTTAAATACACAGGGAAAGGCGGAAATGTAACTATAACCGCTCAAAGATCCAATAATCACTATATAGAAATAATTGTTAAAGATACAGGGTGCGGGATTGAAAAAGAACATTTGAGTAAAATCTTTGATCGTTTTTATAGAGTTCAAAATACAAAATCGTTAAACCCCCGAGGGACAGGACTCGGGCTTGCGATTGTTAAATCCATTATGGACATGCATCTGGGTTCGGTAAATATCCAGAGTGAACCCGGCAAAGGCACAACAGTAGTGCTTGTATTCCCTCTGCCTAACCCTGATGGTTAATCCAAAAAATGTATTTTAACAATGGGCAACAAGCAGCTGGATATGTATCATCAGCCCATGAGTCCTCTGCAGACTGGGTAGTGGTAATGTAGTTTATTGCTATCTGTAGGGGCAGGGTTTGCCCAGCCCGCTAAATTGTGCCACTGCAATAATTTGAATTTTATTTTTCAACACTATTCCTTTCTCACAACTCTTGCATTCCGAAGTATGCAAACAATATATTGTTCTTATCGTTATAGTCAATATATTACGAATAATAGTTGACGCTCCTGGCTTCCTTTCATATATAAATAAATTCCATATACTGTCTGACCAGGATAGAAGGTGTCATGGAATCAAAGGCACTCGTCCCGGTCGAAACGATCGAGCAGAAGATCCTGCTCATCCGGGGACAGAAGGTAATGCTGGATAGGGATCTGGCTGTACTCTATGGTGTAGAAACAAAATACCTGAATAGGCAGGTTAAAAGGTATATAGAAAGATTTCCAAAAGAGTTTATGTTTAAGCTGACAAAGTATGAAAAAGATGAACTGGTGACAAATTGGCACCGGTTTGCACTTTTAAAACATTTGTTCGTCTGCAGGAGATTCGCTGGTTAATCATACTATTGTTGTGTGTGCCAATCTTCTGACGGTGCCTGTCAAGTCATGTAAAAATCTAACCGAAATAGGTATCATCTTGTCATCCAGAAATCTAATCATGGGGTTGGGTAATAAGCTCTCCTTTC
>JAMCPX010000039.1 GCA_023382265.1 Deltaproteobacteria bacterium
TGAAATCTTTGGTATGAAAGTATATATCAAGAACAAGAAAGGAGAGCTTATTACCCAACCCCATGATTAGATTTCTGGATGACAAGATGATACCTATTTCGGTTAGATTTTTACATGACTTGACAGGGAAATAAAAAACCGAAGTTTCATGAGCTTTAATCCGGAGCTGAAGACCAGCAGAAAATCATCAACTTTAAGTAGAATTAAACGATAGTAAATGATTTTATCACTCAAAATACTGTTCAAAGAATGATCTCCTTTTTTTCTCAGTCTTTGTGTTCTTTTCCCTGTAAAGATCAATATAATTGATATTTTCCGGAATGAATTCTGTTTTTTTATCAATAGACAAATAATCTAAATGTTCCGCACTCTCGTTAAATCTCGAGAACAATATTTCGGATACGGGTGTTTTAAGCCAAATTTTCTTGTCTTCTTTTATTTCTTTTTTAAATCGGTCGATGTCTTTTTTTATGATCGTTTTTCTTCTAAGAAGATCCTGTAAAGAATTAACGAGCATGTCTACAGAATAATTAAAATTATTTACGAGGTTCATTCCCACATTTACAACAGCATCATAATCTATATACATGCCCTTATATAATACAATAGCTGCCTGAAAATAATTGTATATGGGGATCACGCGATTTCCGTAATGGTTAAACCGATATGGAGGTGTTCTCTTTTCAAGATGAATAAATATACTTTTTACCGGATCGGCCGTTTTTACTTCTTCATATAATTTTAAAATATTGTTTTTTATGTGTTCATATATGTTTGCTTCATGCAGTACATGCTCAACCATATCCTTACTAACTCTGCGTGCAATAATGTCTGCGTACATTGAATAAACGAATGCATCCGTTTCCGCATCGTCTCCCAGGAGCACCTCGTCTACTTCTACAGGTGTGATCCTCCTCTGTTCTAATAATACGGGCAGTTTGTAGCCTATCTGATCTTTTAAAGCACGGAATTTTGCATGCAAGAGGTTCCTCAGGTTCGGCTTTAAAACAAAATTGTCCCATTTTATACCGTCGATCTTGAGCTTTACCTCAAGCACGTGTCTCATCTGTTCAGGACTGCCCGATATAAAATAAACAGAATTGTTTTTATCCTTCTCTATTTCTTTGATAAGTGCAGATGCTCCGGGGACGTTTTCTTTCTCTTCGGGTTTTTGTAATACAGTTTTTATAAGCCCCTTAAGGGTTTCAAAATCCGTTTTGATGTAGGTCTTATCAAGATCCCACTTATAAATCATAAATGTTTATTTAATAATTTTAAAGAACGTTATTTAACATGTGCCTGCATGGTTGATACTATTTGCTCAATAAGTTTGCCTCTCACTGCCTTCGCGGCAACCTTTATTGCATTGGATGTAGCTCTTGCTCTTGATCTCCCATGTGCCTTTATGAACAGATGATCAAATCCAAGCACAGGAGCACCTCCGTATTGTTCCCAATCCGTGATCTGTTTCAACTGTGAAATGGCACCCTTAAGCATAAACAAACCGAGTTTCCATGCGATATGCTGTTTGTAAGCATATCGCGCTAGCCTGATCATTGTTTCAGAAACGCCTTCAAGCATCTTAAGCACTATATTACCGTCAAAACCATTGCAAACGACAACGTCGGCAGTGCCTTTTGGAATGTCAACACCTTCTATATTCCCGATAAAATACATGCAATTACACTGCTTCAGCATGCCATAGGCTGCAACAATCTCTTCTCTGCCTTTTATCTCTTCAACCCCATTAGAAAGAAGTGCAACCTTTGGATCGGGATTCTTGCTCACGATTCTTGCATAAGCACTTCCCATTACCCCAAACGCAAACAGATCTTGAGCCGTTACATTAAGTGTTGCACCAACATCAAGGATCAAAGAAAACGGGTCGTTCTTTTCACCTCTCCTTAATTCTGTTGGATAAACTGCCGCAAGAGCAGCTTTTGATACTCCCGGCAGTTTTTTAAATGTCTTTGCACATGCAAGTATTGAAGCGCCCGTATTCCCTGCACTAACAATCGCATCTGCTTTACCATCCTCTACAAGTCTTGCTGCTACAAGAATTGACGAATCGGGCTTTTTATCAATAGCCTCTTTTGGATGCTCATCCATGTTAACGCGCTGTGTGGCATGATAAACAGATACATGTTCGGGGTTATACTCAAGTTCGCTTAATCTTTTTGATATAAGCTGTTCATCCCCTACAATGATAACATTAATATCCGTGTCCAGACTTATCCATGCAGCTCCCTTTAAAACATCGTCAGGCGCAAAATCGCCGCCCATTACGTCAAGTGCGATTGTTGTCATGGTAAAGGATTTGCATATCTCTACGGTATTGTCAAGATGGGCCTGTTCCCGACCGGTACCTGATGCGGGAGAATCCGGAAACGGGCTAAACGCAAAGGGATCAGAATTGATTTTAAGAAATCAATAACAAAAGAAAGTATGAAAATTTAATGGAAGCCATCACAAAAATTTGACATTTACTAATTGGAGGTTGACAAAGCTTTTCAGAGGAGGTCTTTGGTTTTAGCAACCCCAATAACGGTTCACCGTATCAATATATATAATAGCACCTCCGATTTAATTTCATCATACTTTTTGTACCAAACTTCCGCAAATCGTTCTATCTGTCCTGTCTCAAACATGATCGTCAATCCCAGTATCTTGCCGGCTCGCAATATCGTGTGATCCTACTTTCCGCTCGAACTATGAAAGTTTATGTGATAATTCCGTGTTCATAAAAAGCATCTCACGAAGCTTAATAAAAGCACGAACTACACAAAGATTAACTTTTATAACATGCTGTTTTTTTCAAATGCATTGTTTGGATGAAGGCAGTGTGTTTAAAAGACCTCTATTCTATAGGTTGTATTTGTAAAAGCCGATGTCCCCTGCAACGTGAAAATAGTGTTTCCGTTAAAACTGCCGTTAATATCGAAACTCCCATTCACCACACCGCATCCTACTGCACCGGTGTCGGTGCTGCTGCATGAACCAATAGGACCCCCGCTCTGTGTGCTCAATACAACGCCCGCTCCCGGATTTAACCCGTTTATTCCTGACGCCAATGTAAAAGATGAGCCGTCATAAACAGTAAAACTGCCGTTTGCACCCGGATATACCCTTATGGTTTGTGATGTTATTTCCCGGGCAAGGGTCGTTACTGTTGGATTATTGACCGATATGAGTGTATCAGGTATGTTTGTAAGCATTGGTATTACTGAACCTGCTTTGATAAACACAGGTATGATATCCATAGGTGCCGGTACCGTAACACTAACGCCGCCTGCGACAGCATTGCCTCCATCAAATGGATACCAATTCCCGTTCGGAAGATACACGGCCCTTTGTTTTGCGCCCTGGATTATAACAGGTGCAACAAGCATATCATCTCCAAACAAATACTCGTCATCTACAGTTGCGGTATTTGGATCATAGGGATACTCGAGCCATAATGCCCGCATAATAGGTGTACCGTAATCGTGTGCCCGATTCATATAGGTATAGATGTACGGGAATAAAGCGACGTGGAGGTTTGCATACTTTTGAAACATGTTTATCGTATCCTGATCGCTGTTCCAATTCCAATTGGAATACAGGTCATATCCGTTGTGTGTTCGCATAACGGGTGTGAAGCACCCGAGTTCTGTCCATCTAAAATAGAGTTCTTTTGTGGACGGGGGACATGACAAACTTATATAACCTGCTATATCGCTTGTGACGATAGGTACGCCTGAGATGCCCATGTTTAAATTGGCAATTATTGCGGTGGGAAAACCAAACTGTGTATCAAAATCTGTGTTCTGATCTCCTGCCCATATAACAGGTTGATATGGCTGTGAACCAAGATAACCTGATCTCATAAAGAATACAAAATCACCCGATGGTATAACCGATGACATCAGTTCATAATTTGTTTTTGCCCAAAGTATAGGGTATTCATTGTGCATAACGGCTCCGGTCCCTGCTTTCATGTATGCATCGTAAGGTAGCCATTCTCCAAAATCTGCCATCCAGCCGCTAAAACCGAGACCTATTGCATTACTCAGATATCCCTGAACCCATGTTGTTGCAGATGGATTAGAAAGATCTACCATACTCTGATTGCCCTGAATACTAAAAAATGTAAAAGGAAGACCAGTAGATTGTGTTATAAGATAGCCGTTTGTTACTGCTGTGCTCCATTGATCCTGAGATTCATCGACAAAGCTGTTAAAGTAAGCCATTGCTTTAAATCCTAACGAGTTGAGCGTCATATTGACACCGGCCATCTCGGGATAAAGTGTAAAATCGGGTGTCCAGTGATAAGGCAGATCATATCCGTTACCTGAACTTTGACCGCCTACCCAGTCCTGGTACCATATAGCGGAGGAAGGGATATCGTCTGAACGGAGCTGATATGCGGTATTTAACAGTACAGAACTACCGCCTTCTATTGAGATCCATGGACCTATTACCCATGGAGGTGATAAGGGCTGTCTGCCTACAATAGATGTAAAATCCTGGACAATGTTTAAGGGCAATTTATCTGAAATGAGTATTATATGCATGCTGCTGTCCCATAGTTTTATTCTTACCTGCTTTGGGTTTGTACTGCATAGATCAAACTTGCTGTATGAGGTAGAGCTAATCAGCACACCCGCCGGCGCACTTGTCAGCATAAACGGCTCCGGAAAATATGCTGGATGCAGTGCCAGTGCTAACCGGGGAGCATCGGGGATATCCTGCAAATACCCATGATCCTGAGCCCAGATCCCAACGATATTTCCCCGCTGGTCGAGGCTGTTAAATTGTTCACCAAGACCGTAAAAGTGATCGTTTTTATTACATGCAAACCCCAATGATATCCTGTTTATTGGTTGGACTGATGGTGCTGAGATGTTTAAGCCGAGCATATTATTATTAATAGGACTTATCGTCATATAACCATCACCCGCATTTGAACTGATCTTTAGGATTAGCACATCTGGAGACGATTCAATAACATTAAAGGCGCTGGTTTGCACCCATGATGATGTGTCTGTAATCTCAAAAGAACCCAGCATTTCCTGTACATTAGCCTTGCCATTGCCCCATTCTATGCTGCTCTGGGGTAAGATTACTCTATCATATTGATCCACCACGGTTAATACAGGCCCGCTGCCGTTAAGTTGTATTGTAAATGAACCGACCTTGTATGATTTGCTATTGGATGAGCTTGCACATCCTGATGCCGTGATTACAGATAATAGGGCTATCGAGCATATATAAAGTATTCTTTTCATGCGGATCTCCTTTTATTGATTAAGTTTCAATTTAACGTTTTGCTATTATGTCAAGCAATTCTTTTTTATTTATCGGCTTGGTTATAAAATAATCACAGCCGCTTTTTATTGCCCGTTCCCTGTCTTCTGAATTGCCGTGAGAAGTTATGATTATCACCTTTATGTGTTTGAGATCTTCACTGCTTTTGATAAACCTGCATATCGCATCGCCGTTCATTTCCGGCATCACCAGATCCAGCAGCGCAAATCTTGGTTTTTCGAGTTGGACTCTTTTAAGAGCCTCTGTCCCTGTTTTGGCCTTTAAAATATCATAACCAGTTTTTTTAAGTAAGATCTCTTCAAGCATAAGAACTGTCGCGGTATCATCCGCTATAAGCAGCTTTTCTTTATCAGGCATGAGCCCTCCTCATTGTATTGTAAAAAAGTTATGCACAAAACCAATAACAGTATCTATAGACATATAGACACTTTGATTTTTTATATCACATATATTTATAATATCAATTGTTGTGAAGTGTTGTGTTCTACAGGACAGAAATCATACGCTCAAGGGAGAGGCGTGCTTTTTCAATGATTTCCTCCGGCAGGGTAATCTCGTATTGATTCTTCTCTAACGCGGATAGAACGTCGCCAAGCCTTGTCCTCTTCATATTGGGGCAAACGAACCCGTGCGACGCTATTATAAACTCTTTTGCAGGATTTTCTTTTTTCAATCTATGAATTATGCCTTCTTCCGTGCCTATGATAAATCTCCCGTGATTGTCCTCTCTGACAAACCTTAGAATGCCGGAGGTTGATGCAACCTTATCCGCAATCTCAACCACTTCCGGTCTGCATTCGGGATGGCATACAAAAACAGCATAAGGATATTTGGTTTTAAGCGCTTTTATTTCTTCGGGATATACGTGATGATGGGTAGGGCAATAGCCTTTCCAGATAATCATTTCCTTTTTCACAAACTTTTTAACATAATTCCCGAGATTCTTATCCGGGACAAAGATAACCCGGTCAGACGGTACTGCTTTTACAATATCTATTGCGTTCGATGATGTACAGCAAACATCCGTCATAGCCTTTACATCCGCATTTGTATTAACATAGCTTACTACCCAGGCATCGGGGTAGGATTTTTTAAGCTGAGAAAGCTCTTGTGCAGTTATCATATCGGCCATAGGACACCCTGCGTTGATGTTTGGCAATAGAACAGTCTTTGAAGGGGACAGGATTTTTGCCGTTTCAGCCATAAATCTTACGCCGCAAAAAACTATTATATCTGCGTCCGTTTTTGAAGCCTTTACGCTGAGCTCATATGAGTCGCCTACGAAATCAGCAACATCCTGTATCTCCGGTCTTTGATAATTGTGCGCCAGCATTACGGCACGTTTCTCTTTTAATAATGCCCTTATGCGATTTTGTAATTGCGTATTTTCCATAACTTCTCCTCAGTTTATTTTAAGCATTGAAAATTAAAATTACAAACCCAATTACGAATTTAAAAGACCATTTGATAAAATGGTTGAAAGAATATTTAAAACACCATAGGTTAAAAGTCTATAATAGTAGGATGAATTGAATGGAGCTTTTAAAAAAATATAAAAGGGAGATAGAGTACTGCACTTTCTGCCCCAGATTGTGTAGGTTTGAATGTCCTACGGCAATAGCAGAATCAAATGAAACATATACTCCAACGGGTAAGATGTCGCTTGTTTATCTGGTTGAGATTGCAAAGGCAGATCCTGAAAAGGTTAAAGACGCATTTTATATGTGCGTTGATTGTAAGCATTGTATAACACCATGCCTGCATAAGATTGATGTCCCTAAGGTGCTTATTGAAGCAAGGGCAAAGGTTTATGAATCAGGGATATCCGATCAGAACATAAAAAAGTTTGCAGGTTTACTTGAAAAGTACGACCATCCTTATAGCCATATAATGGAGGACAACCTGAAAGAGGTGGTCTCCGGTTTGCACAGTCGTTATAAGGAACAGAAGAAAACCAATGGCATGCCTCCACTTGCCGCTCCTTATCAAGGAGAGGATCACGAGAAGCCGTCCCTTGATAGGGGGAGGGTGTTTTATTTCCCCGGCTGCACTGCACTTAGGTTTTATAAGGATACCGTGAAAGGTGTAAGCCGGTTGCTTACCGTACTTGATATAGATTTTGATATTATGGATGAGCCCACGTGTTGCGGCTATCCAGGCTATGCTGCTGGCGTAAAGGACTGGTTCCAAAAGACTGCTGCCAAACTTAAAGGAACACTTGATAAATATGATACAGTTATAAGTACATGTCCTACATGTATAAATACATTCAAAAACATCTACAGGAGAAACGGCATTGAGCTCAGGGCAAACCCGATGCACATACTTGAGTTTATCGCACCAAAAATAAAACAGTTGTTAAAACAAATCACAAAGACCGATGCGGTTGTTGCTTATCATGATCCATGTCATCTCGGCAGGCATCTTGGCAATTATGATACGCCGCGAGAAATAATCGATCTGATTTATGAAAAGAGGGTTGAATTTCAATGGTCAAAAGAAGAGGCAAACTGCTGCGGCGGAGGCGGCGCAGTACCTTTGACTAATCCTGATACATCCTCAAGAATAGGTAAAAAGAGGATGGAAGAGTTCAAAATTACTGGTGCTGATAAACTTTTAACAGCATGCCCGAGCTGTGTAAGATGGCTTAAAAAGGCTGACGAGAGAGTAGAGGTTATCGATATAGTGGATGTTCTCGTAAAAAAGCTTGTTTGACAAATTCATAATCTGCAAGTATAAATTCTATCATAAAAGAGGAGGAAATAGATATGAAAAAGATGGTTTTAAGTATTACGACTTTGTTTATCATGCTTGGTTTGACGATCAGTGCGTTTGCCGATAATATCGGGGGGGCAGGAGGATCACAATTCACTTTATTACCCATCAAGATAGGTGTGGGATTCAACAGGCAAATGTATGTTATTCCATCTACGCCGGAGCAGCTAACCTTACCCGGGGGGACTATACAATTACAGCCAACCGCTCCTGCCGACATTTCTATAAGAGTACTTGCAGGACCTTTTGGTGGGGAGTTTGATATCGGGGGAAACCAATATGCTATTACGGGTATCGGAGATGTTAATGTGTTTGATGTTGGGTTAAAGGCTTTTTATGCGATCATATCCAAGCCCTATGTAAAATTCAATGGAGGTATAGCATTAATGTACACGGATTTAGACGGTAAAAATATGGGAGCACTAATAGGAACAGGTTTTGACTTCATTGCTGGCCCTGAATTCTTTATTCCACAGATTCCTGAGCTCGGATTCAATATAGAGTTAGGGCTTGGGTATCACTCATACTCCTTTAGTGGAGACCATTTTGCAGGTGATGACCTTGGTTTCCGGAATGCCGACTTTCTGCAGGCGGGTATGCATTATTACTTTTAATGTGTGATGGCTTTAAGGGATGGGTTATTTCCCCATCCCTTAACTTATTTATAACAACATGAATCAGCTCCTAATCAACATAAAGCCCTATTTTGCTTATATTGGACATTCGATTGTTAATTATACGGGCAAGATCATGGATCCGGGCACACAGATATTGTGGGGAGTGATAATCATTTTAGGTGTATTGTTTATTATTGTACACAAAATGCATAGAGCAAGAAAAGCGGATATTAATGGAGAGATCCAAGCTTTAGAAAAAAAAGCAAGCAGACTTTTAAAGCTCGGCAGATTTGTTGAAGCTGCAAAGCTTTATGAAAGAGCTAACAAAATTCATGAGGCAGCGGACGCTTATTATAATGCGGGTGCAATTTATTATGCGGCGCAGCTTTATAAAAAGCTTGGAATAAAAGATAAAGAAGCAAGGGCATTAGAACAGCTCGGCTTCTACAAAGAAGCCGGGGAGCTTTACAAGGAGCTCCCCATGTATGATAAGGCGGTAGAGAACCTGCTTAAAGCACATGAACTGCTGCAAGCAGCAACTATGCTTGAAGCAACAGGCAATATTGAAAAAGCAGCCAAAACATATATGTCCGCTGGATTTAATATCAAGGCAGGTGAGCTTTTTCATAAACTCGGGAATAATGCAATGGTGGCAACTGCTTATGAATCCGGAGTTGTTTTGCCAAAAGGTAATATCATACCGAGGGCAATATCAAATTATGCACTAAAATCCGCACTGGCTTATAATGCAACAGGCAATATTGAGAAGGCTGCTCAGGTTACTGAAAGGTCAGGGCTTTTCAAGCAGGCTGCAGCGCTTTATTACAAACTTGATAACTTTGCAAAGGCGAGTGAATTGTTTTTATCAGCGGGTGATAAAAAATCCGCTGCTAAGATTATGGAAAAAGCAGGCTGGCAGGATAAAGCGGCGCTTGTTATGGCTTCATACTATGAAGAAAAAGGTATGAAGCGCGAAGCAATAGAGCAGTATGAGAAGCTTGGCAGGTTTGAAGAATCAGCAAAATTATACGAGACACTTGGAGAAAAACTTAAAGCAGCAGACCTGTATGTAAAAGCAGACAAACATGTTCTTGCGGCATCAATATACAGGGATATGGGCTATGTGGATAAATCATTATCAATACTCGAATCAGCATCAGAAAAAGATAAGCAGACAGAAGAAGCCGCGGCATTAAAACTCGATCTGTTCCTTGAAAAGGGCATGTACAAAGACGCTGCTGCGATTATAGAGCAGGGACTGGGCGGACGCTCTCCGAGTACAGCAAATATAAACCTTTATTATAAGCTTGCGAATATCTATGAAGAAGAAGGCAGGGTAAAGGACGCTATAACCATCTATAACAAGCTCGTCAAGATCGATCAAGGCTACCTTGACATTACAGAACGTATAGAAAAAATAAAAAGGCTTACAGAAGCGCCCTCACCATCCGTTATTGATCAATACGCAAAAACCGTTCTGCTCTCGGACACGGGTGAAGGGGTATTATCAAAAAGGTATAGGCTTATCACCGAGCTTGGCAGAGGGGGCATGGGCATCGTGGTAAAGGCACAGGACATTGTCCTCGGGCGGGTTGTTGCTGTAAAGCTAATGTCCGCGGGTAGTGCAACAGATCCAAAGCGTATAGACGCTTTTATTAGGGAAGCACGGACATCTGCATCTCTAAATCATCCGAATATCGTTACAGTGTATGATGTTGGAGAGGATAGGGGTGCATTTTACATCGTAATGGAATTCGTAGACGGGACCATACTAAAAAAGCTACTCGAAGATTATCCAAAAGGTATGGACATTATGCTTTGCATTTTTGTCTCTGCACAAATACTGAAGGGTCTTGCTTATGCACATGAAAAGGGCATAATCCACCGGGATATAAAACCTTCGAACATTATGTGGACGCCAAAACGCGTTGCAAAACTTATGGACTTCGGGCTTGCAAAAGCGATTGAAGAGATCAAACATGGCGAAACAATTCTTGGGGGCACACCACTTTATATGTCACCGGAACAAATTCTCGGAGAGAAAACGGATGCAAGAACGGATATTTATTCATTCGGCTGTACACTGTATGAAATGCTCACATCAAAGCCGCCATTTATACAGGGCGACATAGGCTATCATCATGTTCACACAGAGCCACCCCATTTAACCGATATTAATACACAAATCCCTGCATGGCTTTCAGATGTTGTGCTTAAATGCCTTAAGAAGCAGCCTGAACAAAGGTATCAATCTGTAGAGCAGTTATTTAATGATATGCAAGCGGGCTATAAAACAATGAAGGGCACGGCATAAGCCCGTTTAATATTTTCAAGAATGACTTTTCAAAAAAGGCTTTTACTTGCTACACAGAACCATGCAAAGTTCTTAGAGATAAAATCGATAATAGAACGGTATGCACAATCGCATAAGATTACGATTTTAACGCCTGACAGAAGTCCGATTGCCGATATTAAAGAAGGTATCCAATCCTATGAGGCAAATGCTAAGGCAAAAGCCATGTATTTTACAGAGCGGTTCCGGGTTGATTCGCTTGGGGAGGACTCCGGTATAGAAATCCCCGCTCTTAATGGATTCCCTGGTGTTGTCTCGGCAAGGTTTGTAAAGGGCAGTGATATGGATAGAAACAATGCATTGCTTGAAAGAATGAAGCATCTGGAAGGGCATGACAGGCATGCCTTATTCAAGGCTTACGTTGTTATAGCCTGTACGAATGGATCTTTTTTTACAGGATACGGTGCATTAGAAGGGCACATAACGGAAGCCCTGTCAGGTTCCAACGGTTTTGGATATGATTCCATATTTGTACCCGACGGTTGTGATATTACACTTGCTAAGCTCAATCCTGAAGAAAAAAACGGGATCAGCCATAGAAAAAAGGCGATCATGTCGGTTATAGAGGAATACCTGAGGTCAGGTTAAGAGCATTTAGAAAACCCACAGCTCTGGCAGGTGTAGCATCCTTCCGACGGCATCATTACACTGCCGCATTCAGGACATGTTGGATAAAGCATGTCCCCTTCAAGCACATAGGGTGTTTCCTTTATATTGTGTTTTGTACTACTCCCAGAAGTAGCTATTGTAAGGGTGAAAGCCGGCTTTGATTCGGTATTCTGTATGCCTTTTTTTTCCTCAAGATATCTTTCAATAGCCTTTGCAATGGCATCCGCACAGGAGAGTATAATACCTCCTCCCTTTTCCCTTGCAGGTGCAGGACATCTTACGCCTTTTAATTGTTTTATGATCGTTTCCTTATCAAGGCCTGATCTGAGAGAAAGTGATACAAGTCTCGATATTGCCTCTGTTTGAGATGCGCTGCACCCTCCTGCCTTACCCATTGCGGCAAATACCTCAAAAGGGCCTTCTGGATCCTCATTTATAGTAACATACAGATTTCCACATCCCGTTGTCATACGTCTTGTCAATCCTGCAATAACCTCCGGCCTTGGTTTCGGCGCCTTTGGGACATTCGGAGGTACGTCTTTTTCTGTTTCTTTTTTATCATTAATGCTGATCGATAACACCTGATTTTCACGGCTCCCATCCCTGTATACTGTAACGCCTTTGCATCCAAGCCGGTATGCAAGCCAGTAAACCTCTTCTATATCGTTTTCTTTTGCATCTTTATGAAAGTTTACTGTTTTGCTAACCGCATTATCAACATACTTTTGAAAAGCGGCCTGCATTTTTATATGCCAGATAGGAGTTATGTCATGTGCAACCCCAAAAATACCCTGCCATTTTTCAGGCACATCATCAATACCCCTTACGCTACCGTGATTAAGGATCTCGTTCACAAGCTTTTCGGAATAAAAATGTTCCTGTTTTGCCTTATCAAAAAACAAAGGATGAAGTTCCGGCAGCTTTGCATTATCAAGTACATTTCTAACATAAGCAAGTGCAAATACAGGTTCTATGCCGCTTGATACACCGGCAATGATACTGAGTGTGCCTGTTGGTGCAATTGTCGTAATGGTTGCATTTCTCAGAGGAGTATTGCCAGGTTTATCATACACACTGCCTTTAAAGTTTGGGAATGCGCCTCTTCTCCCTGCGAGTTCATGCGACATTTCTTTACCATGCTCAAGTATGGTTTTCATGACTTTTGAACCAAGCTCAATAGCCTCTTCCGAATCATAAGGTATTTCAAGCTTAACGAGCATATCTGCAAACCCCATTACACCAAGGCCTATTTTCCTATTGGCCTTGGTCATCTGTTCAATAGCATGCAAAGGGAATCTGTTTGCATCAATCACATTATCAAGGAAGTGCACCGCATCGATAGTAGTCTTTTTAAGTTTCTCAAAATCAACGGATCCATCCATAACCATGTTTGAAAGGTTTATAGAGCCAAGATTACAGGACTCATAAGGAAGTAACGGCTGTTCACCGCAAGGATTTGTGCTCTCTATTGTACCAATATTGGGTGTTGGATTATCGAGATTGATCCTGTCTATAAATATGATGCCGGGCTCACCGGTAAGCCATGCCTGATGTATAATCTTATTAAATATATCACGCGCATTCAATCTGCCGGCAGGTCCTTTTGTTCTTGGATTGATCAGCCCATACTCTTCATTGTTATCAGCAGCCTTCATAAATGCCTCTGTAATCGCTACTGAGATGTTAAAGTTATTTAATTTATCCGTTTGTTCCTTTGAATGAATAAACTCCAGTATGTCAGGGTGATCCACGCGCAGTATCCCCATATTGGCGCCCCTGCGGGTTCCACCCTGCTTTATTGTCTCTGTTGCAGCATCAAACACTGTCATAAAGGATATTGGACCGCTTGATATGCCTTTTGTGGATAGAACAACATCATTTTTTGGTCTTATGCGGGAGAAAGAAAAACCTGTACCACCTCCGCTTTTATGTATTAATGCTGTATGCTTTATGGTTTCAAATATACTTTCCATTGAGTCCTCTACAGGCAAAACAAAGCAGGCAGAGAGCTGACCAAGCTCCCTGCCTGCATTCATTAAAGTCGGGGAGTTTGGTAAAAATTCAAGATTAGCCATCATATCATAGAACCTATATGCAAGTGCTTCTATATCAGCAGCAGGTTCATAATCACCGTCTATCTTTGCTATGTTATAAGCAACACGGAGAAACATTTGGTCCGGGGTTTCAACCGGCGTACCCGTTTCATCTTTTTTTAAATATCTTTTTGCAAGCACCTTTTGTGCATTATCAGTAAGCTTTACTGGAAAAGGTGGTGTAAGATGGCTAATATTTGTTTTCACATATCCTCCTATATGTAGTATAATGATTTATATGATTGTCTATATATAGTTATTGTCAGCCGTGTCAATAGAAATTTTTTATAATAAAATAAGCCTTTTTTTACAATGGGTTACGATCTTTGAATAAATCCAAAAAATGCAATAGAGTTGGAGCGGCTGGTCTAAACCCCGCCCCTGCTTCTCACTTTATCCGGTGTAGTCTATACATCTGCTGCCGGGTGCAATCGTGGTTGAGTAAAAATGAAGTTATGGTAATAGACATTGAAGGGCATGATGAGGTTTATTAAACCCAATATCGTCACACTCGCATACAGCCTGTTTATAGGATTCAATAGACTTACCTGTCCCGAATCATGGATAAAACACACAATATAATTTCCACCTGTTAACAGGTACTAATTTTCTAAATCGGAATTTGGAATTAATATTTAACTTGAAAAATAAATTTGAAAGGCTTACACTATAAACTAAGATAAAAGGAGAGTATTATGTTTGATATCGGTATGCCAGAGCTAATAGTGATATTCGTAATTATCCTTGTGCTTTTTGGCGGCAAAAAACTTCCTGAGGTTGGGAAAAGCCTTGGAGAAGCAATAAAAAACTTTAAAAAGGCTATGAATGAAATAGAGGCAACTCCTAAAAACGATGAAAAGAAAGAGCTTGAATCAGGTAAGCAGGAAGAAAAAAAGTCTGACAGTACACATACAAATTAGGGTATATTAGTGTTTTCTTTTCGGAACCCTGCGGGGCAGCACGAATGCTTTGCCTGTGAGAAGTTCTTTCATTTTTGGTCTGCCAAGTAATTTAGAAAATATACTGTCATTTACCACCGTAATTTTAAAGGATGTGTTTATCTTGAAAAGGGTGGCAAGTGCATCAAGGGCAGCTCCCTCATTTTTTACAAGCATATATCCCTGGGCAAGTTTATACCATGCAACGGGGTTGTGCGGCTCAATCTTTGTCAGTTGCAAAGCATACTTTAATGCATCGTTGTAAGCATTTGTTTTTTGCAAACATTCTGTAAGGTTTAATATAGCTTTAAAATCAGATGGGTTTTCTTTTGTAGCTTCTTTCAGGTAATTGATCGCATTCTGATAGTCAGCTTTCATATAATACGCAGTACCAATAAGGAAATCGTATACATCTTTATCCCCGTTGTTCTTTGATAAAGATAAGGCAAGCGCAAGGGCATCATTGACATTATTTGTATTTAGATACGCGCTTATCAGATAAGGACCGATTTCTTTGACAGATAAAGGCTGAAGGTCTATTGTTTTTTTAAATTCACTTATGGCTCCAGAAAAATTGTCCTGCTTGTAGTATAAGAAGCCAAGCAATTTATGACCATAATAGAAGTACGGGTTAAGTCTTAAAACCGTTTTTGCATCTGATATGGCATCGGCATAATCGCGTGTTCCAGCCTCTGCTCTCGAACGATTGTACAGAATTATGTAGTCATCCGGAGCAAGATTGTAAGCCTTGTTCAAAAGGTTTCTCGCCTTTTGAGGCATCTTAAGGTCTATATAAGTTTCTGCTTCTGTATTATAGATGTCTGCAAATGCCTGTTTATAAGAAAACCCGGCAAGGTTGCTCAATAAAAATACTATGATTATTAACAGCCCCGTGTAGAATACGGAAAGGAAGTAGTTATGAGTCATCCCGATTTCAAAATCATACTTCCATCGCCATTTAAAACTTGTTAGTTTTTTTAAAGTAGATATAAAACCGTACTCATCCTCAAAATATCGGTACTTTCTTTTCCCCACAATGAGCCCTGCAAAAAACCAGAACATAATAGAAGAAGCAGGATTCTCAAGATTGAATGTGAAAAATGCAGTTATCAGTGCAGCGACAATACCTGTAGAGAGTGCTATCATCCATAGTATATTCTGGGTATCATCTTTTGCATCCTTTATACTTTTAAAGGCAGTAATAAATATCTCTATTATAAACCAGAGGAATAGCAGTAAACCCACAATACCGAGTTCAAACAAGATTTGCAGGTATTCATTGTGCGCATTGTTGAGGTATCTCAGTTCAAGCCAATCTGTATTTTTTAGTGCTTTTACCTCATAAAGAGGTATATTGATCTCATAATTGCCTATGCCAACACCCAATAAAGGGTTATCTTTAAGTTCTTTTAAAGTGCTGTCCCATACCAGAATTCTGAAAGAATTAGATGGATAGCTGCTATTGAATATGCTTTCACCTCTATAAATAAGTTCTCTGCCCTGTTTTGTGAATGCAACACTAATAAGCAGAATAGCAGCTATACCTGTTAATGTATAAAGTATAATCCGTTTTATTTTTCTATTAAACAACGAATGCACTTTATATATATTAAGCAGGCTAACAAAATAGATAGCTGCAAATACAAGTGCTACCCAGCCGGCACGATTCTTACCTATGAGTACGTAGGAGAGGGATAGTATGATCCCTAAATAGGTAATGTATTTTATTATAGCCTTCGATTCAATAAAGAAAAGCGATATTAAAAGAGGCATTACCATCACGATATAATCTGTTGTAAAATTTGTTAGTCCCATGGTGCTTGCCGGATTTGGCCTGCCATAAAGATCCAGAGGTGATGAAATTATTTTGGAAAATTGCAGCAACCCATATGCACTTACAATCAGTGATACTATCACTATGATTATGCTAACCGTCCGAAGCTTAATATTGTTTGCATAATAAATAGCAAAGAAGAACAAGCCTTGATAGGCTATCTGTTTTGCTATAAACTGAAATGAGAGATGCGGATTGTAAGAATTAAACACCGATAAAAGTACTGCGATATCAAGTAAAATCAATGGGATTAAAACAGGGGCATAAAAAAATTCTATTTTTTTGTACAGTATCGATCTTAAAAAGTAAGCTATTAGCACAGGAAAGAAAAATACATAAATTACAAATACCTTTGTCCAGACGTATTCATATCTGTAAAAAGTAATCGGGACAAAAAACAGAAGCATCAAAAGACTCACCACACTTATGTAATCAAGTCTGCTTGCAGTTTTATTTGTATGATTAATTAAAATCTTATTCTCACTCATCTATAAACTCTACATCAACCTTTTTTAACGGTACATTTATAATCTCGTGATACGGGATTGCAAGTCCTTTTTCAAGTATGTCTATCGGCCCTATGATTCTATTGTTAACCTTTTTTATAACAATAACAAGCTTACCTGATGGATCTATAAACATTCGATCTATAAATTGTCTTACATCAATATCCTTTTTCTTATCTTTTTGTCCAGACGTTATTATAAAATTATCACTTTTTAAAATAAGATCTATTCCGGTGCTAAGTACAGACATATTGCAGCTATTGATTGTTTCAAGTAAAAGTTCATAATGAATAGTCCTTATCATATTATTAACAGGTTTTGAGCCATAAGGTAAAATCTTAACCTCAAGAAATCTCAGACCTTCATACTCTACTGTCTTAAGCATTTGTAACACATACTCGGATTTTACTTCTCCGTATAGATTCAAATCCATATATTCTGCTTCACTCTCAATCCCTACCTGTAATGGATCACAAAAAGAGAGCCGCGGCTTTGGATGAAAGCCTGATGTGTATGCAACGGGAAGTCCTGCCCTATGGATGGATCGCATTAAAAAATCAATAAATTCAAGATGACTTAAAAACCTTAACATACCTGTCTTGGTGTATCTTATACGGATTATCATTGACCAATTAACAGCATCCTGCTGGATTTTTTTATTGTGATCGACAGGCTTAAAAGACAAAATCTTTGATACTACAGGTTCAATAAGCCTGAAATCACATACGCCGCAATCATAGCATGTCGACTGAAAACAATCCGGTGTTAAAGCACGTTTCTGTGATTTTATCAGTTCATCAATCAAAAAAGATTTTGGTATATATGTATCGATGTGATCCCATGGTAACGGTTCTTCTAACCCGCGCTCTCCAATAAACTCTTCTATATTAAATCCCTGTTTTGATATTTCATTAACCCATAGATTATAGTTTATTGATTCCCCCGTTCCGTCATATATCTCCTCATTCCCGCTTACCTTTTCAATAACACCGGCAAGTCTTCTGTCTCCGGCAGAAAGTATTGCTTCTATGTGACTTACTTCCGGTGCCTGCCATTTTATACTCACGTCCGTTTTTTTTATTAGCTGTCTTATCAGACCCAGTCTTCTTCGATACTCATCTATAGATATGATCCCAGACCATTGAAATGCCGTATGAGGCTTTGGGATAAACATTGCAATGCTTGTATTGATCTTTGTTTTTTTATGTTGTTTTCTGACAATATCGTGTATCTTTAATAAAAGTTCGCCGAGCCCCTTAATGTCTTCATCCGTCTCATACGGCAAACCAATCATGAAGTACAGCTTGATTGTCTGCCACCCAAGTTTAGAAGCAATCTCCACACTTGTTAAAATATCCTGTTCTGTGATGCCCTTGTTTATTATATCCCTTAACCTCTGTGTTCCTGCCTCCGGCGCAACCGTAAATCCGCTTTTCCTTACCTTTTTAATCTCTTCAAGCATTTCCATTGTAACCGTATTTGTCCTTAATGATGGTAGGGATATAGAGCATCTGTCATCCTTATATATCTGCATAAATGCCTTAAGCAGTGGCATAAGATTTGAATAGTTTCCTGCGCTCAAAGACAGAAGGCTTATGTCCGAATAACCGGAGGATTGTACATTTTCCTGAATTTCTCTGATTACCACTTCTGCATCTTTTTCACGCACGGGCCTATAGATCATGCCCGCCTGACAGAATCTGCAACCTTTTGTACACCCTCTTGCTATTTCTATGATAAGCCTGTCATGGACGGGCTTTATATAAGGGATTATGGTACGTTTAATCGTGCTTTTATTGATATCAGAAACTATCCTTCTCTTTATCTTTTTTGAAGATTGATTAACAGGCACTATGCCTTTAAACGTGCCGTTTTCATCATAGACCTGTTTGTAAAGGGCCGGGACATACACACCCTGTATATCGGCAAGCATTTCAAGACATACATCTTTTGATTGATTCCTGTCCTTACTTATTGCAAAGGCATCAATAATCTCTTTAATGACATCTTCACCATCACCAACAATGATTGCATCAAAAAACGGGCTGACAGGCTCCGGGTTAAATGCACAACTGCCTCCTGCTATTATAAGCGGATACGGTAAGGCTCTATCTTTACTGTACAGATTCAGTCCTGCGAGTTTAAGAAGATTAGGAATATTTATGTAATTAAGTTCTGTTTGAAGTGTGATACCTATAATATCAAATCGATCCAGCGGAGTGTCTGTTTCTATGCTTGCAAGTCTCACGAGGTGTTTTTTTAACAATGTCTGCATATCCCATGCAGGCAAATAAGCCCTTTCTGCAAGTGCGTAAGGCAGCTCATTAATTACCTGATAGAGTATCTTAAGCCCAAGGTTTGGAAGCCCAACTTCATAGAGATCGGGGTATACGAGTGCCACCTTTATCTTAACCGAATCATGTCGTTTTACGACAGCATTAGACTCGGGTCCAATGTATCTTGAAGGTTTTCTTAAGAATGGTAAAAGTTCTCTCATATAATGAAAACGCTTAATTAAAGCACAAAATAAGAATTTTGTCTATAAAGGATTATTATTGCGGGATATGTGATAAGACTTTATCAAGTCCCATACAAAACAAGATGTGAGTGGTTCCTTATTATGCATCTTTCTCCAGTGGAGAATTCGCCCGCCTAAAAATTGCCCGATAAAAAACGAAGAGATCATGATGGGAAATGTTATGAAATGCCATCCCAATCCTGATAAGAGCCTCAAAGCGATAATAAATGGCACAGGGATGTGCACTGCTAAAAACCAGCCCCTTGAGAACTTTTTCTCATTTGCCCGCCAGTATCCGAACGGCATGTTGAGTATAACAACAACTATCGATACAATAAAAAATTTTGTAACCGTCTGTTCCATGTTTTTGTTAAAAAATTATCGCTCCTAAAAAGAATAAGCTCTCCTGATTTATAAGTCAATACTTTAAAATACTGATCCGAAAGATACATTACTACGATTGCTTCACAACCTTGCCTGTTTCCTTAAATACATTTCTTGACCTAATCATTTCTGCAAATTCTATAAAGCCATACCCCTGCTCATTATCCATAATCCACCTTGGATGATACTTCATAAACTTAAGATATTTTTTAATATTTGCCACTCCAACCGACAGTGGGAATATCGCAGGATTAAACATTGATTCATCATTTATAGAATCGCCTATCGTTATGGTTTTACTTTTCTTAACAATTTTCTTAAGTGTGGATGCTTTATTAAAGCCTGGCGAAATTATATGTGTCTGTATAGAGCTTATAGTTATCATAAGTCCATACCCGATTGCTATCTTTTTTATTTTATTTATTGCACCATCAGGAACAGAAGTATTTTCTATTGACATATCGGTAAGTCTAAATTGGTTATCCTGTGCCGGCACAACAGACGGGAAAATACTTCTTATATCATTAAAACATTTATTTAATCTCTCCCGATGATCCTTTGGCAGCTTTACGGTTGCAAGATCATGCTTTTTTATAATCACGCCGCCGTTTTCTGCTATAACACTTGCAACCGGAAGATACTGTGCTAATGTTGTACATGCACCCCCTGATCTGCCCGTGACAAGGATAATCTTTTTTCCTATCCTGTTTAGAAGCTCCAGTGTATCAAGTACACCGGATGTTAATATACCATTTATTGTTAAAGTATCGTCAACATCGGTTGCGATGAATTCTATATGCTTTGCCCTGCTTCTGATTTCATCTAAATTATTCATTTATAGTTTAATGCCATGTCATTTTATCTATTTATAGCCATTTGCCTGCCTGTTAGCCTCCATTTTGATTGATCATTCGTTGATGTTGTTTGTGGAGATATAGAGCTATTTATCTCATTTATAGCAGCGCTTATTGCGGCAACTATCCATAGTTGTGATGTATCTTTTACGAATTTATCCATCTCCTGTTCAAGGAAGCTGGTACCGAGGTCACCCTTAATAAATCTTTCATGCCTGAATATCCATCTATATAGTGGAATGCTTGTTGAGATCCCCAGTATTCTGTACTCATCAAGTGCACGGCGCATTTTTTCAATGGCTTCGTTTCTTGTTTTACCGTACGATTGTATCTTTGTAATTAAAGAATCATACCAGCCAGGCACATCAAAGCCTTCATAAACACCGCTATCAACCCTTATCCCTGCACCCGATGGCTCATGAAGATAAACGATTTTACCGGGGGTTGGAGAAAAATCATTCATAGAATCTTCTGCAACTATTCTACATTCTATGGCACTACCAGATATAGTTATATCTTCCTGTTTATACCTTAACCTTTCACCCTGTGCTATACGAATTTGTTCCTTTACGATATCTACACCTGTAACGAGTTCTGTTACCGGGTGTTCAACCTGGAGCCTTGTATTCATCTCCATAAAGTAAAGTTTCTCATTTTGATCCATAATAAATTCCATTGTCCCTGCATTATAATATCCAACCGACTTCGCAATATCAATAGCCATTTTGCCGTATCTTACGCGTTGTTCTGCACTGATAACCGGCGACGGGCTTTCTTCTATAAGCTTCTGATGTTTCCTTTGAATCGAGCATTCCCTTTCATTAAGGTGTATCATATTGCCATGTGTATCTCCAATGATCTGAAATTCTATATGTCTGGGATTCCTTATAAATTTTTCAATATAAAGCTCTCCGTTCCCAAACGCAGACTCTGCCTCCGACCTGGCCCTTTCAAAGCTGTTATGTATATCATCTCCGCTCTCCACCAGCCTCATACCTTTACCACCTCCGCCGGCAGCCGCTTTAATCATAACAGGATAACCAATCTCTTTTGCTATCCTGCTTGATTCATCAGCATCTTTTACAGGATCAATAGTACCGGGAACAATAGGTACACCGGCATGCTTTGCGATCCTTCTTGCGTTAATCTTTCCGCCCATTGCATTTATAGCTTCCGGTGATGGACCTATAAATATTAGCCCATTTTCTTTTACCCTTTTTGCAAAGGTCTCATTCTCTGCAAGAAAGCCGTATCCCGGATGAATCGCATCCGCCGAGCTTGCCCTTGCAATACCGATGATTTTATCCATGTTGAGATAACTTTCCATTGGCTGCGGGTTTCCGATTGAATAAGCCTCATCAGCCATTCTTACATAAAGAGCATCTCTGTCCGCATCAGAGTAAACAGCAACAACGGAAATTGACATCTCGTGACATGCCCTTATGATCCTTACCGCTATTTCGGAACGGTTTGCTATAAGTATTTTTTTAAACATAAAATTCTTATTTTCCCTGATACTCTCTTTAACACAAAAATACAATAAGAAAATTTGGTTATGAGCAGTACAGGGATCACCACATTATCTCTTATAATTGACTATCAGGGTGGAAAGCAATTATATCACGCATGGCGCACTGCAATTGTTGCCAAATACCTGTCCGATGAAATCAATATTGGCGATTCCCAGTGGCTTTTTTATGCGGGCTTACTGCATGATATCGGGATAACAGGTATGGGTAACCATCCCGCTTAAACTAAAAGAACTGTTAGAGGAACTGCCCTACACAAAACATTTTAATGGAGTTTTTCCAATGCAATTTTACATTCTTATTTGGGGAATACAGGCTTAAAAGTATTCGGCATCGTAATAGATGCAAAGCATACTTATACGGCAGGACATTCGGAAAGGGTAAGGGATTATTCAATAATATTATCAAGACGGCCCGGACTTAATAAAAGAGAAATAAAAAAAATAGCAATGGCTGTATATCTTCACGATCCTGGAAAGATCGCTATACCTTTATCCATACTTGATAAACCAGGACCATTAAGTAAGTCGGAATGGAAAATAATGAAAAAGCATACCGTGTACACAATGGAGCTTATAGATTCTGTAGATATACTATATGACCTTGGCCAGCTGGCGGGATACTCACAGGAGAAATTATGATGGTAAAGGATACCCTGATGGGCTGAAAGGAAAAGAGATACCGGTCGGTTCATGAATAATAGCGGTTGCAGATGCAATGGATGCAATCAAAACAAAAAAAGCGTATAAGAAAGCCCTTAGCTGGAAAACCGTTATAGGAGAGCTTAAAAAAGCTCCGGGAACAGATACGATCCGGAAATCGTTTACAAAACTGTCGCTTATATAAAAGAAGAGCAGTTGTATTGAAAAATCGGCTAAAAAGCAGAGCGGCAGTGATCGTTAAGTATCAAACGGCCTGACCATATATGCGAGTTGAGAAACAATCCGTCTTAGCCCGCTGACAATCTCTATGTGTAATGCACTTGTATCTATGGATTCCTCATACCCTTTATTGAGTCTGTTCAAATGAGATCTGAGAAGAACAAGCTCAGTCTGTGCAAGCTGATTTTTCTTTTCTATGCACTGCTTCATTAAATTCTTATCATCTTTTTCAACAGCATTAAGCACATCAGCAAAAAATCCAATCACGCCGTAGAAAAAATTTTTTATCTCCTGCCATCCCTCTTCCGAAAGCCTGTGTTTCTCAACGGTTTTTTTCTCTATATTATTAGAGAGGTTCTGACCGATTATGTCTGATATAACCTCAAGGTTCTTTAAGTAATTAATAAGCTCAAACTGTCTTGATGTTTCATCCGATGACAGCTGCAATGAAGTAGAAACATGGGTTAAATAAAGTTTTATTTGATATGAAAGTTCTTCAACAGCTTGATTCTGTGCCTTTAACTCATTGATACCCCATAAGTTATTTGCTGAAAGTGCTTTATAAGAGTTTTCGAGCATCTCTTTAACATAGACGCCAAGCCTTACAATCTCTTTTAATGCATAATCGTACGCAATATCCGGGGTTGCCAATGCCGACATATCAAGATATTTCGGTTTACTGGGCAGTTCTACTTTTTTACCGGCTTTTACATAGCGTTCAAAAAAACCCGATATGGGTTTTGCAAGCGGTGCAAAAAATAAGGTAATAACTATATTGAATAACGTGTGAGCATTAGCTATCTGGTGCGTAACGCTGTGTGCGCTCAGCCTTACAATGTCAATAAACGGTTTATAGAGTAAAACGATTATTAAAACCCCCGCTATCTTAAATGCAAGATGCATAATAGCCACCCTGCGACCCTGCTCATCAGCCTTAAACATTGCAAATACGGCGGTTGAACATGTACCCACATTAGCACCAAAAACTATCGGTAAAGCCTGTGAAAGATTTATAGTGCCACCGTGTACCATGGATATAGCAAGACCTATAGTGGCAGCGCTGTTCTGTATAACGGTTGTAAGCGCAAGAGATGAAAAAAAACCGATCAAAGGATTGCGGATGAATATTTCTATTATTCTGTTACCGGGTGTAATATTCTTTGAAACATTTGTTAACAGCATCATGCTGAAAAATATAAAACCGAACCCTGTCAAGAACCTTGATAATGCCTGCACCCTTTGTTCCTTTATGAATACTCCGAGAACAAACCCTGACGCTATAAACCATATGGCATAACCGTATAAATTGAATGAAATAATCTGAACTGTAAGTGTTGTACCCATATCAGCCCCGAGGATAATACCTATAGCACCTTTAAGATCGATCAATCTTGATGTTGCAAAACCCATGAGCATAACAATCGGAGTATTGCTGTTCTGTATAAGGATCGTTACAACCCCACCGATAATAACTGCCCACAAAATATTTTTTGAAGCACGCTGTAAAAGTTCTTTTATTTGTTCCCTGAATAATTTATTAAGGCTTGAATTTATAAGGTCAATGCCGTATAGAAAAAGTGCGAGACTTCCTATAGAAGTTATAAGTAGGATCATGTCCCCGGGTTGTTTAAACCAATATCATGTTGAATTGCGGCAATAGCTCTATCGGGATAATTGGTAAAAAAACCATCAACGCCGTTATGAAGTAATTCTATTATCAGATCATCGTTGTTTACTGTAAACACATTTCCTTTCAGGCCATTCGCATGCAACTTACTTATCAGTTGTTTATCGGCATAAGAATAAAGCATATTTATACATCCCGCATTTAATTCTGATGCGAGCTTTATATAAAATCGTAATGAATTTTCAGCAGACTCATCGGCTGTATTTATACTCTCCGCAAGCACCCCAAGCCTTATGTCCTTTGACAGCATCCTTACCTCTTTTAAGGCATTGATATTAAACGATGAAATGATAACATATTTTAGCAAATCATATTCTCTTATTAATCCGTATACCTTTTTGCACAACAATCCTGCTTTTGAATCCTTACCATCCTCTAATTTAAGTTCTATATTTATTGTGATTTTGTGGCCGATGGCTTTAAAAATATCTTCGAGCGACGGTATGCGCACATCGCGATCAGCATCAAAAACATATTGACTTAATTCAATAAGCCTTAATTCCGAAATCCGTTTATTTACATTAAAAAGCCTGTTGAGACTGAAATCATGAAATACAATAACTTCTTCATCCGATGTAAGCTGAGCATCAAGTTCAACTGCATCGGCATTCATTTTTACGGCGAGCTGAAAAGATGGAATCGTGTTTTCGATCTCATAGCCCGATGCACCTCTATGTCCAAATACGATTGGCCTGTTCATGCAAAAAGTGACTCGACAAATTTATTTTTATCAAATAGCATAAAATCATCAATCCCTTCCCCCGTTCCCATCCCTACGATAGGGATTTTAAGCTCTTCGCATATGGTAAATATAATGCCCGCTCTTGCGGTTCCGTCAAGCTTTGTAATGATAATTCCATCCACGCCGATATTCTCATTAAACAGCTTTGCCTGTTGAAAGGAGTTCTTCCCAATTGTTGCATCTAAGGTAAGATAAGTTACAAGTTTATCTCCTGCCATTGCTCTATGCATGACAGATTTAATCTTTTTAAGCTCATTAATCAGGTTAACATTTGTGTGTAGCCTGCCTGCTGTATCGGCTATAACAACGTCTTTACCTCTTGCAATGTAAGCACTAACAGCATCATGAATTACCGATGAGGGATCGACCTTTGGCATGGCTTTAACGATATCAAAACCTGCTCTTTCCACTACAATGATAAGCTGCTCTATTGCTGCTGCCCTGAACGTATCTCCTGCTGCTGCAATAACGCTATATCCTTGATCACTATACCATTTTCCAAGTTTACCTATTGTGGTTGTTTTACCTCCGCCATTGATACCTATCATCAGAATTCCACATCTCGGTTCACATAACTGTGATGATATTAGTATATCTTTCATCCTGTTTTTTAAATCTTCAACGCCGGTATGCCCTTGCTTGAAATCGCCTAAAAGCCTATCAATAACGGATAGACTCATATCCATACTCAGGAGTTCTTCTGTGTATTTATCCATATCAATGGACGCGGTATTGTTATCAGGAAACCTTGAAAAAACAGATGCTAACCTTGAAAATAATCCAGGCATGATCTTATAGTGAATTTTTTATAAAGCTTATTAACTCATTCACTCTTGATCTGTTTATTACCTCTTCATAGGAAGAGATGTAAAGAACAAGTAAAAAATAATCTTCCGTGATTCTGTACATACCGAGCAGGTAAGGGTGCATTGTAATAATTATAGAATGAGGGATAGAACCAAAATTTTTGAGTGTATTAAAGAATATGCTGAAATGTGCCCCTATAATCTTTAACTCGTTCTCATCCATATTTGCCGCCCAATCTATAGCCTCGCCCTCTGCATCTACAAATATTATACCGCTTATACCTTTTGCGGTTTCAATAACGTCCCGCATTGTATCTCTATTCATATTAAACGGCTTCTCTCTTCAATTTTACAGATATGACTTTTGAAACGCCGGGCTCCTCCATCGTTATGCCGTAAAGTGCATCTGCGATCTCAATCGTTTTTTTGTTATGTGTGATTAAAATAAACTGGGTATTTTTTGACAATTCCTTTATAACGTTATTCAGCTTTACCACACTTGCATCGTCAAGAGGCGCATCAATTTCATCAAGTAAGGCGAACGGACTCGGTTTGACCATAAACACGGATATAAGTAATGCAATTGCGCCTAGAGCTTTTTCCCCTCCCGATAATAGACTTATGTCCTGTAGCCTCTTACCCGGCGGCTGAATAATAATCTCCATTCCACTCTCGAGAAGATCCTGTTCGTCGGTAAGGATCAGTTCACCTCTACCTCCATCGTAGAGTTTTGGTACCACCTGCTTAAAATTTTCATTTACCTTATCAAAAACATCCCTGAACAGTTTTCTTGATTCTCTATTTATGGAGTTGATTATTCTTTTCAGGTCTTCTATAGCCTTATCGAGATCCTGTTTCTGTTTTTCATAGAAAGAAACCCGCTTCTGTAAATCTTCGTACTCGGTTATAGCTCCTAAATTTACATCTCCCATTTTTGCGATTTTTTCCGACAAGACTAAAACCTTATCCCTGGTATTTTTTATATCATTCTCCGGCAATATCTCGGTTTCAAAATGTTCAAGTATAATATTATACTTATCCTTTGCCGTATCTGCTATATATCCAGCTTTCATTGTCAGCTCAGCTAACTCAATCGATTGAGCTGATTCTTTCTCTTTAATTGTGTTGAGTTCTTTCTCTATTTCTTTTATTTCTTTCTCGATCTCGGAGTACTCTTTATAATCCCGGTCATAAACAGTTTTGGAATCTACAAGCTGATTCTGAAGCAGCACGAGGTCTTCGTTTTTAGAGCTAAGTTTACCATTAGACGTTATGATTTCCTGTTCTATACTGTCAAGTTTGGTTTTATTATTCGCTTCTTCTTGATGTGCCAGAGAGATGGACTGTTTTACACTTTCGTAATCGTATTCCATCCTTTCTATTTCACGCATCCTGGTATTCGATCTTTCCTTTAGTACGGCTATTTTTGAATTATAATCCGATACTGCCTGTTTTTTATCTTCAAGCTGGGATTCCATGTTGGTCAACCCCTCTCTGAGTGAATCTATCAGATTTACATTTGTGCCGCTGTCCTCTTCATAAATGGCCTTCTTTTGTCTTATATCCGCTACTTCCTCATACAATTCCGATTCGTTTTTTCTCAATTCTTGTTGTTCTATGTCGATAGCAATTATAGCCGATTCGTGATTACCTATCTGTTCATTAATATTCTGAAGCCTTGCAGCTATCCCCAAGCCCTGTCGTTCTGTCTCCTGGCGACTGCTTATTATGGAAGATAGCTCTGCCCTGTGATTATCAATTTTATCTGCAAGTTCCTGCTTTTTTAATTCAGCCTGTGAGATCTCCTTTGATAATAACTCAAGTTTTTCTTTAAGTTCATCGGCCTCATGCCTTCTATAAATTATTCCGCCCTTAATGGCATTATTCGATCCGCCGTAAACGATACCCGGTTTAACTAGATCCCCGTTAACGGTAACCGCGAACCTTCCACTTTTTGCATGAGCAAAAGCGTCTTTTAAGTTATCAACAACATATACATCGTCAATCAATGCTTGTACCAATGGTTTTACGTGCTCATCGGTAATTTCAATGACATCCGCCAGTAAGATTCCATTTTTTTCTTTTTGCTTTTCGCCTATTTTAATATCCGAACCGATAATAAATATAGCTCTTCCGCTATCACCTTTTCTTAATGCGTTTATAATCTGTTCTACCTTCTCATAATCAGATGTAATAATTCCCTGAACCACATCATCCAATGCAGACTGGACGGCAAGCTCATACCCTGGACTTACTTTTATATAATCTGCTACAACTTTATCAATATCGAATTGCTCTTTCTGTTTAATTATAAATCTTGCTCCGTCTGAATAACCATCAAGATTTTTTCTTAAATCCTCGAGTGTTGCACATCTTGAGCGGACACCTTCGTGCATGTTCTTCTTCTGTTCTATAATTCTATTGATATCTTCTATTTCAACGGAAAGCGACTCTATGAGGTCTTTTAAATCCTTTATTTTGCTGTCCAGCAAAGACTGCTTTACCTCGATCGACTTTTCGTCTCCCTCAAGATGCTTTTTTTCTTCTTTATTGGCTATTATTTTTTGTTCGATTACACTTCTGTCGTGCTCCAGCTTTTCAAGCCTGTATGTTACACTCTTTACTTCATGTTCTATTGAGAGGATCTGATTATCAATCTCCGTGATCTTTCTTGCCCTGTTGAACTCATTGTCCTTTTCTTCTTCTAATCTGTTTTTTAATTCATTAACCTGTTCAAAGAGCTCATCCTTCTGCCGTTCTAAAGCCTTGAGTTCCTCCTGAAATGTTATAAGTTCTTTATGCTCAACCTCGATGTCTTTCTTAATTTTTGCAATTTGTTCTCTAGTCGACAGCTCCTTTTTTTGCTGTTCTTCAATAGAAGAATGGATTTTTTGGTTTTCAATATGTATCGCTTCCTTGAGCCTGTTTGATGATTCTATCCTTTCCTTTAATACCATACTTTCACTTGTCAGATTGTTAATTTGCATTTGTTTCTCGGAAATATCGGAAGCCTGTTTATCAAGCCTGCCTTTAAATCTTTGATAATCGACATATCTTGCGGATGATCTTGATGATAGTTTTGCGATCTCAAATCTTATCTGCTCGAGTGAAGACTTTTTATTCTCATTTTCGGAAATGATTTTGGCATGATCTGTTTTCATTATTCCGATATCAAGATTTTTATATTCATCCTTCATTGTTTTGTAATCCTGAGCTATCTTTACCTGCCTGCCAACCTGACTCAGCTGTCTCTTTAGCTCTGAAAGCAGATCAACTATGCGAGCCATGCTGGTCTTTGTGATTTCTATCTTATCGATAGCTATTTTCTTTCTATTCTTGTACTTAAGGATACCGGCTGCTTCTTCAATAACATATCGCCTCATCTCCGGCTTAACATTAATAATTTCACCGATTTGCCCCTGTTCTATGATAGAGTAAGCCTTTGAACTTATTCCTATATCAATAAGCAATTCTATTATATCCTTTAGCCTGCGGACTTCTTTATTGATATAATACTCACTTTCACCATCCCTGTACGCCCTTCTCGTAACTGCAATTTCAGAAAAAGATGCATATTCAGACGGTACATTCCCGCCATTGTTCTCAAAAATAAGAGAAACCTCTGCCATACCCACTGGTTTACGATGCTCCGATCCATTAAATATCAGATCAGACATTTGAGATGCTCTTAATTGCTTGGTTCCCTGTTCACCCATACACCATTTTATTGCATCGACAATATTACTTTTGCCGCTGCCGTTTGGGCCGACAATAGCGATAATAGGGTAACCAAAACTAAAATTCACAGGTTCAATAAAAGATTTAAATCCATGTATCTCGAGTCTTTTTAACTGCATATTCCTCCATCCACTTATCTATATTAATTCACTCAATTTCTTTTCTGCCTGATTCTCAAGCCCGTCCGGCAAACCAAGCTTTATAGCCTTTTTCAACGCATTTTTTGCTCCGCTGTTGTCTCCAACATTGGCAAGAAGCATACCAAGTTTGAAATATGCATCTGCGGGCTTGCTCATAAACTCTGCCGCTTCCCTGTAGGCTGTTATTGCCTTATCGTATTGCCCCTCGGATTGGTAAAGAGCTCCGATTGCCTCATAAGCATCTCCATAATGGGGATCAATTCTTATGGCTCTTAAATAAAATTGTATTGCTCTTTTGTTATCCCCATTCTGGTAATACGCATTACCAAGTCCAACCATCGGCTTTGGGTTATTATAAGACAGATCCAATGCCTTCATAAATTGTTTTTTTGCACTATTAATGTCTCCAACATAGTTATAGACAATGCCGAGTTTGTAGTGCACCTCGGGATCCTGCGGTGCTATTTTTAAAGCACTTTTTAGATAATCTATAGCTGCATATGTTTCTTTATTATGATAGTAGTAATCAGCAAGCGCGACAAGGTATTTTGATTCTTTAGGTGCATATTTGATCGCATTTTTAAGATCGCTTACAGCAGCAAGATCATTTCTGCCCAAGATATTCATCTCACCCCTTTCATAATAAGCCTCAGCCATAGTACTGTCTATATCTAATGATTTACCATATTCACCAATTGCAAGCTGTATATCACCCATATCCTTATAAACATTACCAAGCATATAGTGGTACAATGCATTTGCAGGATTGAGCTTTATAGCATTTTCAAGTGATTGGATAGCTTCTGTAAATGTTTTACCCACCGAATAAACCTGTGCGAGTTTATAAAACACATCTGAATCATACGGTTGTGATTTAATGGATTCTTTATACGAATTTATCGCATCATTCCATTTGCCTTCATTAAAATAAATTTCTCCAAGCACCTTATAGGCAAATGCATCGTCCTTCATTCTATTAATCGCGCTTAAGGCGTATTTCTCTGCATCCTTATATCTCGAGAGCTTATTCAATGTATAAGCCATGTACGGATAACTATTATAGCTATTTGGAGAAAGCTTAATTGCTATAGTAATCTGATTCAACGCATCATTATAATTTCCATTCCTATCAAGGACTATGCTGTATTCCGTATGCAGGGGCGCATAGCCGGGGAATTTTTGTACAGCATCAGACAGTAAATCATAAGCGCCTTTATAATCACCGCTGTCGGCTAACAATTTGCCTTTCAGGGTTATGAATTCAGGATTGTCGGAAGAAATCTTTATCGCCTCATCTATTTTATCTAATGCATTTTTTATCTCACCGTTTTTATATCTGGCAAGTGACAATTCGTATAACATATAAGGATTGTTTCCCTGTATGCCCAGACCCTTTTTATAATTCTCAATGGCATACACATATTTATTGTCATCATAATAAGCTTTGCCCAACCTAAAGTATGCTTCCGGCAGCTTATCATCCATTGAAGCAGCTTTACTGTATGCCTGTTCCGCTTTATCAAGCTCTTTATTTGTTACATATACATCACCAATCGCGATAAATGCACCATAAGAGGGTTCCATGCCTATAGATTTGTTGAATGCATCAATAGCTAATGCGGCATTATTATTTTTGCTGAATAGCTTTCCAATGGTATAGTATATTTTACTTTGATCATAACGGGTCAACTCTCCAGCACCTTTATTGAGAATGTTGTCAAGTTGTGAAATCAAGCTACTCGTGTCTGTTACTGTAATTGATTCTATTTTAGTAAATAGTATATTAGCTTTTACATTGTAGGGAGAGTCCTGGAGAGTATGCTCTAATATATCATTCGCCTCCGATATGTTACCCTGTTTATAATATATCTTTGCGAGCAAAAGTTGCGCCTGAGTCATATAGGGTTTAAGCTTTACTGCCTCGGTAACGAGAGATGCTGTATCCGACAACGGTTTCCCCTGTAAAAAATCAACAAAACCTTCATAGTACAGTGCTTCAGGGAATTGAGGAGATTGTTTTAAAGCTGTGATAAATTCCAGCTTTGCACGATTAATATCGTTTTCTGCAAGATCCGCCATTCCGCTTACAAGATAATAATCACTGCTGCTATGTGTCATAACCTTTAACCGTTGTAAAAACCTGTTTATGTTTTTAAGTCCATTTCGATCTTTATGATCATAAGCAAGTAATGCATAATCTTTTGCTATGCCAATATACCCATCAACAAGGTGATGATCCATAATAACAGCCTTTTTATAGAGACTGAGTGATTTATCATAATCGTTCGTTGTATCCTTCAGATAAAGTTCATCCGCTGATTTAACAAGCTCCGCTGCCTTATCCTTTTTACTCTCGGATACGGGAAACACGCTGTATGTCATCAAGGTGAGTTTGCTTAAATCAGGGTTAGACGGCGTGTACTCCACTAAATAGTAATAAAAACCCGCGATTAATGCAATAACCAATAGAATACCTATTCCTGTAAAGGTGATAGCTCTTAAGACAAACGGCTTTTTTAAAGGCAAAACATCTTTTTTTACTACAGGTGAATTATCAACTTCCGGAATTAATATTGATTCTTCATTCAATAATGTCCCGTCCGGTGTTTGAGAAATTTTTTCGGCTTCCGGTTCTTCATGACGCTCTTCTATTGATAATGATTCCGGTATAACCTCAGCAGTGATCCCGTCTTTCACATTTGGTTTTGGTGTTTCATCCTGTATTTTTGTTGATTCAAGCCAGCCTGTATCAGTTTCTTCTGATAGTGAATCTACCGGTTTTTCGGGTTCTTCTTTTGTCTCTATTGACCCTACGGACTCATTAAGATCATCCATTGTAAATTCTTCAAACCCTTCTATAACATCTTCCTGGTTTTTCTCTGTAACCTCAGGCTCTTTCTGAACAGGTTTTACAGATGCATACGCTGATTGACCGGGTTGTTTACCATCATCTTCCGGTATTTTTTTGTCACCATCATCTATTGTCACGGGTGAAGTAAAGATGTCATCTGCTTTCGGTTCCTCTTCCTGAATAGGATTTTCGGGTTTTAACGGTTCTACCTCTTTTTTCTGTTCATCCATTGGTAGATACTGAAAAATATCTTCATACAATGGCTGTTCTGGAATCACACGTTCGGGTGAGTCCAAATCCTGCACACCCTTTGGTGCTTCTTTAGTTATAAAATCTGAAGGTAGCGATACTCTATTCTCATGATTACACTTTTTACATACAAACTTATAATCCTGAGCCTTCAACTGCGACTCTGTGAACATATACATCGTCTGACAATTTTCACACTTGAGTATCATAGTCCTCCCTATTTATTAGACTATTATAATTTTGATTCGAGAGATACCATACTATTAATTATCTTTGCTACTTATTTATCACAATTCTATCCAGTGGTAAAGCAGTAGGTTTACCACTGGATAGACGGTGAAACACCAGACTTGTTTAGATTAGCGTAGAAATCCACCGTTCGTATTGCAGAGCACATACTCAATTATAAGCATGTAAAAAAGGCATTGACTGAACTTTTACTTTTGCATTAAGAACTATGTCAAAGGAGAAGAAAATGAGGTTTACCCAAACTTTTATACCGACATTAAAAGAAGCGCCCAAAGAAGCGGATATCATAAGTCACAAGCTTATGTTCAGAGCAGGATTGATAAGAAAACTTTCTTCCGGCATATACACCTATCTTCCTCTTGGTCTCAAATCCATAAAAAAAATCTCTGATATCATTAGAAAGGGCATGGAAAAAGCCGCTGCAAGAGAAGTGTTGCTGCCTTTTGTTATTCAGAAAGAACTGTGGGAAGAAAGTGGAAGATGGAATGAGTATGGCAAAGAACTTTTGAGGTTTAAAGACCGCCACGACAGGGAATTTACACTCGGGCCCACACATGAAGAGGTTATTGTTGATCTTGTAAGAAACGAGGTTCGATCTTATAGGCAGCTTCCTCTTAATCTTTATCAAATAGCCGAGAAATTCAGGGACGAGATAAGACCAAGATTCGGGGTAATGAGAAGTAGAGAATTTATCATGAAGGATGGGTACAGCTTTGACGCAGACAACGAACACGCGGATATTACATACCAGAGGATGTACGATGCCTACAATTGGATATTCAAACAGTGCGGCTTGAACTTCAGGCCTGTTGAAGCAGATACAGGTACAATCGGAGGTAAATTTTCCCATGAGTTCATGGTGCTTGCCGATACAGGCGAAGATGCCATTGCTTATTGTGAATCATGCGGATATACAGCAAATGTAGAAAAAGCTGAGATCGGACATAAGACTCAGAGACCTTCAAATGATGTCGCAGTAGAATTAAATAAAGTGCCAACACCTGCTAAGCATTCTGTAGAAGAGGTATCAAGTTTTTTACATGTTCCGTCTCAAAGCATTATCAAGACAATGATTGTAAAAACAGATAATGGATTTGTTGCTGCGCTTGTAAGAGGCGACAGGGAACTCAACCTGATAAAACTGAAGAACGCAATCGATGCAAAAAATGTCGAACTCGCCGCTGATGCAGATTGCGTAAGGCTTACAGGTGCACATACAGGCTCACTGGGTACTATAGGGCTAAAACTAAAGACCATTGCTGACAATGAAATAAAGTATATGGGTAATATTGTTACCGGAGCAAATGAAGACAACTTCCACTATACGGGCGCATATCCAGGCAGGGACTTCAATCCTGATGTATTTGCGGATATACGCAATGCAGTGGCGGGGGATGCATGTCCGCGATGCTTCAAACCCTTGAGCATAACAAGAGGCATAGAGGTAGGGCACATTTTCAAGCTCGGTACAAAATACTCAGAAAAAATGCATGCGGAATTTCTTGACGAGAAGGGTACGTCAAAACCGTTTATCATGGGATGTTACGGGATTGGTGTTGGCAGGACTTTTGCAGCATCAATTGAACAAAATAATGATAAGGACGGGATCATTTTTCCATTAACAATAGCACCTTATGAAATAGAACTTGCGGCAATCAATATGATGGATAAAGATATAACGGATACAGCGGAAACAATTTATAAAGAATTGGTTGAACGCGGGCTTGATGTTATTTATGACGATAGGGATATATCACCCGGCATGAAGCTGAAAGATGCGGATTTGATAGGATTCCCGATCAGGGTTATCATAGGTATGAAATATAAAAGAGAAGGATTGCTTGAAATAAAAATAAGAAAAACAGGAGAGGTTATTACAGCAAAAAGGCATGAACTGCTTGATAAACTATTAATGATCAATGATCGGCTTATGCCAAAATGATTTTTAGAATTTAGAAGGAAATGCATTATTCGGGTTAAACTTTCTTGTAGAGTATTCTCTTGATTCCTGATTTGAATGGCGGATAGATTACAGATTTTTCTGTAATAATAGCATTAATATATCTTGCAGGTGTTACATCAAATGCAGGATTACGGACATTTATTCTTTTCGGTGCAATCATCCTGCCGCCTATGCACATAACCTCTTTATAAGCTCTTTCTTCTATAACAATTTCATTCCCTGTTAATATGGATGGATCAAAAGTAGATGCCGGTGCTGCGACATAAAAAGGTATCTTATGCGCATCTGCAAGCACTGCCACGCTGTATGTGCCAATCTTATTTGCTACGTCGCCATTTTTTGCTATACGATCCGCGCCAACGATACAGGCATCGATCAAATTATTTGCCATCATCCATCCTGCCATATTATCCGTGATCAATGTAACATCAAAGCCATCCTGCTTTAATTCCCATGCTGTTAGCCTTGCACCCTGCAAAAACGGTCTTGTTTCATCCACGAAAACCTTTATATCCTTGCCGGCTTCTTTTGCGGCTCGGAGTACTCCAAGCGCTGTCCCGTACCCTGCAGTTGCAAGAGCCCCGGCATTGCAATGTGTGAGTATTGACCAGCCGCCTTTTATGAGTGATTCACCATTCTTGCCGATTCGCTTATTGGTTTCTATGTCCTCTTTATATATCCGGATTGCCTCCTCATGCAGTCTGTCGGTGATCTCATCAGGGTGATCATATTCTGCCGCAATTTGTAACATCCTGTTTACAGCCCACGAAAGATTATGTGCGGTAGGCCTTGCATTTATCAAATGTGCCCCAATGCGTTTAAGTTTTGCATAATAACTTCCGATGCTGTTAGTTTTGATCTGCTTTGAGCCGAGCCACATACCAAACGCAGCAATAACACCTATAGCTGGAGCGCCTCTTATAGCCATGTGCTTTATAGCATAATACACATCCTGATATGTTTTTACTTTTATGTAATGCATTTTTAAAGGCAAAAGCCTTTGATCAAGCACAAGCACGGCTTTTTCTTTCGGAATAAGTGTGTGGAATTCCATATTTATTTAAACAATTGCTCTATTGCTTTTGAGCCTTTTTGCTGCAATTGCTGGATTTGTTTATTCTCATTGCCTTTTAATTCTTTATTGATCTGTTTATTAAGTTCCCGGATCACCTGCTTTTTTGCAAGCTCCTTCAGCCTTTGCGAATAAGCCTGTCTGTCAAGTGCGAATACTGGTTTTCTAATAGTACCTGTCAGCAAAAATGGTATTTCTACGCGGCCCTGCTCATTTTTTATGACCTGTCCTATCGTGCCGCCGATACCGTTTGATAAAGCCCTTGAAAGTATACTATTCCCATGAAAATTGAGATTCCCCTCGAGGTCAAAGTACCCATTGGACGTGATATCCATTTCATTACTAAGGAGTTTCAGATCATTAGTTGTAACCTTACCATGATTGATTACAGCGGTTAATTTGATATTATTGAATCTTGTTGTCTGTCCCTTGCCAATAGTTGAAAGACTTGCTACTTTTAACAGTTCTGAGAGCGCTGAGAATGTTTTTATTTCTCCGTCTGTAACTGTTATAATACCATTGCCTGAAACCGTATGTTTGAGATCCTTGATATCTCCATTCAGTGCCAGATCAGAAGCAAGTTTACCGGATAGAACATTTCCGTATGTTGTAAAAGTGTTTAAAAGCTGCCCGAGTTCAAGCTTTGCCACATTAAGCTTTAAATCATAAGGCTGTTCATGTCTTAGGCCCACACTACCGTTTGCCGATATAATACCGGAAAACGCGTTTACATGAAACTGTTTTATCATTAATACGGCTTTTGTAAGCTGGATCAATGCATACAATGATTTGAACTGAGCTTTTTTAACTATACCCTTATCTACCCTTGCATCGACCGTTATATCGGCTTTATCTATGATGGACGGTTTATTGCTTTCTTTGTTAGTTACCTTTTCACTCGCCTGTTTTGTGGATGGCTTTGTTTTAGGCGTCAGCTCGTCCATATTAAGATACGGAGATACTATATTGATCCTGCCTTTTGGTGCAGAGAAATCGGAGATACTGCCGTTTGCTTTGATTATTGACTGACCAATGACCAGCAGCAACGATTTTAATAACAAACTATGCTTTGTAAATGCTGCATCCATATTGAGTGATTTTAAAGGCTGTGGTATTGATGCTATTTGTACTGAAACATCATTAACCTTGATACCCCCGTTGATGCTGAGTTCTTTTGGTTTTTTTAGTTCGCCCTTCGCCCGTGTTGTTATTGATAAATAGCCATGAGCATTGTACGTTTTGAGCATAGGCAATATGTTTTCAAGAGATGCCAGATTGATTCGATTTGTTTTCACACTAATGTCCGCCCTCATATCACCTGGTGTAAGCACATTACCTGTAAGCAATACATTTAGCTTATCAAGCACAAGATCAACATCTTTAAGATCAAACCGAGCTCCTTGTTTTAATATATGGTACGTGAGTTGGAACGGTATAGAAGATTGTTTAATAAATTTTTTGTCATAAGCTACCTTTGCGTCTGTAAAATCAACAACCCCATTTATATCGGTAGATCTGGGTGTCATAGATACGTCTGTTTTTATGCTCCCGTTACCGCTCAAAAGAAGCTCTTGGGGTAGTTTTTGTTTTAATGTACTATAAAATGCAATCAGATTATTCAGTACTAATTCTTTTGATTCAAGGTGTACGATTGATACGTGCTTGTTTAAGTTTACATTTCCTTTAGCATCTATATTAATGCCGTCCGATTGTAATACGATATCGTTTATTTTTAATGATTTTTGGGCTGTTGTGAATTCAAGGTTATTCGTTATATCAAATGGTTTTATATCTGCATCGGTAAATGCAATTCCTGATAATGAAACCTTTCCTGTGATATCCACAGTACCATGCATGGTAGATTTTAAAGTCTCATCTGCATCAACAATTCCTGATTTTAATATCTCTTTTTTTAAGCCCGCAAATTTAAGGATATAAGGGATATCTATATGATTAAACTTAGCAGTAAGATCATAGGGGAGCTTTTCTGCGGATACGTATTGTCCAATAGGACCAATCATGCCTTTTATCTCAAATCCTGTATCTTTAATCGCACCAAGGTTTGCAGTTAAATAAATACTGAACGGATTTTTTACATTAAAATTACTAATCCCGAGATTGATATCTTTTACTATATACTCTTTAACCTTATTGTTCTCAACGGATGTTAATGTAACAGTACCATTATCAAGCAACAGCTTGCCGAGATAAAATCCTTCCGGTATGCTGGATGGCTTAGATGCGGATGCTTTTGTTTTTTCTGCCGGCTTTTTTTTAAGAAGATCCGAGAAGTTATACTTACCATCAGGATACCTTATTAAATGAACGTTCGGGTCCAAAAGCTTGATACTGTTTATTGAGATCTCCTTTTTGAATAAAGGCAGGATATCAACGCCAACCTTTACGTCATCAATATGTACAAACGGAGCGGATGATGCCGTTACGTCCGCTATTGAAACATCTTTCAGCTCAAGACCAAGTCCCGTTAAAATACTCAGTCTTATGTGTTTTATTGTTACCTGCCTCCCAATCGCTTTTGATGCCGGCACTGTGATCTTGCTTATGTAATTGTCAAGATTGATCACAAAAGGCAGCACCGCCAATATTATAATGATAGTAACGAGTCCTATTACTGGATAGATTATGGTTTTTTTTATCTTCATATTTAGCTCCCTTTTAATAACTTTGTTAATATCTCATTTACCATGCCAGGGTTTGCTTTCCCGTTAGTTGCCTTCATCACCTGACCTACAAAGAAACCGATCAGTTTTCCCTTGCCTGCCTTATACTGCTCAACCTCTTTTGGCTGCTTTTCAATAACCGATTTTACAACATCCATGATGATGCTCTGGTCAGAGACCTGTTCAAGCCCGAGTTCTTTTACAAGCGTGTCCGGAGACTTAGCTGTTTCTACCATTTTTTCATAAATTGTTTTTGCAATCTTTCCGCTTATTGTCCCATTGTCTATCAATTCAAGCAGCTCTGCTGTTTGTTCCGGCTTTACCTTAAAGTCTTTTATCTCTGTATCAATATCTTTTATGAACCTAAGCATCTCACTCATGATCCAGTTACTTATAACCTTTGGTTTATTGAAAAGTTTCACTACACCTTCAAAATAATTAGCAAGGTCCTTAGCTGCTGTAAGGACATCTGCATCATAAGAAGGCAGGTTATAGTCTGCCGTAAATCTTTTCATTTTCATATCCGGCAATTCCGGTATGCTTTCTTTTGCGCGTTTCAGGATCTCTTCGTTAAGCTCGAGCGTAAGAAGATCAGGCTCCGGGAAATACCTGTAATCGTGCGCCTCTTCTTTTGATCGCATCGGCATTGTTGTAGAGGTTCCCTCATCCCACAACCTCGTTTCCTGAATAATCGTGCCGCCTTCCTCAATAACATCAATCTGTCTTTGTATCTCATAAGTAAGCGCCTTGTGTATAAATCTGAATGAGTTCATGTTCTTTAGCTCTGCTTTAACACCAAGTGTACTGGTGCCTTTGGGCCTTACAGAAATATTCGCATCGCATCGTAAAGAGCCTTCCTCCATATTTCCATCACAAATGCCCAGATAGATCAAGATGGTCCTTAGTTTTTTAAGATACGCAACCGCTTCATCCGGGCTTGTCATATCAGGCTCTGATACAATCTCAAGTAACGGAACTCCTGATCTATTAAAATCCACAAAGCTTGTTCCATCCTGATTATGCATTAGTTTTCCAGCATCCTCTTCAATGTGAATCCTGTTAAGATTGATAGCCCTGTTTTCATTATTAACCTGTACATGTATGACTCCATGTCTTGAAATGGGTAATTCATACTGTGATATCTGATATCCTTTTGGAAGATCAGGATAAAAATAGTTTTTCCTTGCAAACACGCTGCGTTTTGAAATTTCTCCACTCACTGACATTGCAAGCATACATGCGTACAGAACAACCTTCTCATTAAGCACAGGGAGTGCACCAGGTAAGCCTAGACATACTGGGCACACATTTATATTTGGATCCAGTGCGAATGTAGTAGAGCATGAACAAAATGCTTTTGTCTCCGTTTTTAACTGTGCATGTATCTCCAGTCCTATTACTGCTTCGTATTCCATTGCGCCCCTTATCCTGCCTTTAAAGATGGCTTTTGCTTATGCCACTGAACCGCATTCTCATAAGCATAAGCTGTATTAAAGATAGACTTTTCATCAAACATCCTGCCTATCAATTGGATGCCTATAGGCAGCTTTTCTTTAGAAAAGCCTGCCGGTATTGCAATACCGGGCAGTCCGGCAAGGTTAAGCGGGATTGTAAAGATATCGGACAGATACATCTTGAGAGGATCCTCAAGCTTTGACCCGAATTTGAACGCAGGGGTAGGACTTGTGGGAGCAAGGATTACATCACATTGCTTAAATGCATTATCGAAATCGTTTTTTATAAGCCTTCTGGCCCTTTGTGCCTTACCATAGAATGCTTCATAGTATCCTGCTGACAGTGCAAAAGTTCCAAGCATAATCCTTCGCTTAACCTCTTTACCAAAACCCTGTGCACGCGTTTGTTTATACATGTTTAAAAGGTTTACATCCCTGTCTGTTCTGTATCCAAATCTGACCCCGTCATACCTTGCAAGGTTAGAGCTTGCTTCTGAAGATGCAAGTATGTAATAAACTGCAACGGCATACTTTGTATGCGGCAGGCTGATATCCACGATCTGGGATCCTAGCCCTTTCATAACATCTATTGCATTATGAACAGCCTGTTCTACATCCTTATCCATACCGTCTATAAAGTATTCCTCAGGAACGCCTATTTTCATGCCTCTTATATCCTTTGTTAAAAGCGACGTAAAAGGCTCTACAGGAACATCCGCTGATGTTGAATCCAATGGATCAAAACCGGCTATTGCCTCAAGCATGGCGGCGGTATCGTAAACGGTCTTTGTCATTGTGCCGCCCTGATCAAGAGAAGAGGCAAATGCAATCATACCGTATCTGCTTACCCTGCCGTAAGTGGGTTTAAGTCCAACAATGCCGCAAAGTGATGCCGGTTGTCTTATTGAACCGCCTGTATCTGTCCCGAGTGCAGCATAAGCCATATCGGCACTCACTGCCGATGCAGACCCTCCGCTTGATCCTCCCGGGACCGCGTCAAGTGCATAAGGATTTTTAGCAGGACCGAAGTATGATGTTTCTGTTGATGATCCCATAGCAAACTCGTCCATATTCGTTTTACCTATAAAAACGGCCCCGTGTTTTTTTAATTTGCTTATAACCGTTGCGTCGTAAGGCGGGATAAAGTTTTCAAGGATCTTTGATGCACACGTTGTTCTCATACCTCTTGTTGCAAAGATATCTTTTACCGCCACAGGTACGCCGCACAGTAGTGATGCGTCCTTATCTTTGAGCATTTCCATTGCATGGTCAGCCTGTTTTAACGCATACTCTTTATCAACCGTGATAAAGGCATTTAATGTTTTATTGAGCTTTTCAATTCTGTTTAAAAGGTTTAATACAACCTCTCGCGGGCTTACAGCTTTTTTTCTATAAAGTTCTGAAAGCTCGTTTATACTGATTTCATGTATCTCCATTATTCTATTACCTTTGGAACTACGAAAAATCCGTCCTTTGCTTTTTGCACGTTTGAAAGTACCTCATCCCTCGTTAAACCATTATTTATATGTTTATCATCCCTAAACCGTTGTGATGATTGCAAAGGGCTTGACATGGGCTCTACATTATTAAGTTCGAGCTCGTCTATCTGGCTTATATATTCAAGGATGTTTTCAAACTGCGAGCTAAACACCTTGAGTTCATCTTCTTTAAACTCAAGCCTTGCAAGCTCCGCCACCTTTTTTACATCTATATTTATTTTTCCCTGCATAAACGTTCTACCGCCCGTTAATGTTACTCAGCAAACACAAAATACGCATCAGTCGGCTTAAACTTTGAATTTCTTTTAAACCTTGGCATTACCTTTTTACCCACAAGATCAAGCGATGCCTTAGAAGCATCGAAACCAACAAGCCTTGAAAGCAAAAGAGTTTTTGCTCCCTCAAATTCGACAAGGATTAGTATGAATGGGGTTTCTTTTAAAAACTCCTCGCTGCCAAAATAGCATACCGTAAATGTATGGATCCTTCCCTCTTTTGGAAGCTCTATCCAATCACACTCCCCGCCGCACTCCTGACAGTGCATTTTTGGTGTAACATGTATGTATCCGCATTTTGTGCATTTTGTCCCAAGCAGTTTTCCATTCGCAAGCCCTGCAAAAAATGGTGAATCCTGCCCATAGCTTACAATATAATTAATGTTGTACTGCTGCAAATAGACTATGGGTGTTATGTCCTTAAGCTGTTTTATATCCTTTGGAAACGGCACGTTAAATAGAACGGTGCCGTCTTCTGTCTCCGGTATTGTAATGTTTTTGTTATCTCTATCCATGATTGCCTCCTTATGCCTTTTCAAGTATAGATACTGTTACATAAGTGCCTGTGCCTGCATGGCTGTGTATGGCACCCCTTTTTGCATTTTTAACCTGTAAGGTATCATCGCCAAAATGCTTTTTAATTGAATGCTGGATCTGCCATAATGCAAATACGGCCTGCATTAAACCTGTTGCACCTACCGGATGCCCGCAGGCGATCAGTCCTCCTGACGGGTTTACTGGTATCGTGCCCTGTTTTTTAAGCTTTAAACCATAATCAAGGTTTGGCATAAAGGGATTACCTTCTTCCACAAACTTTCCGCCTTCGCCGTACTTGCAAAGTCCCATATCTTCGTATGTCTGTATCTCTGACGATGTATACGCATCATGCAGCTCTACAAAATCAATCTGTTTTAAAGGATTATCGATATTTGCCATTTCGTACGCAAGTTTTGTTGCCATTCTCCCTGCTCTAAATGAATGTATACCGGGGTAATCGAGATCTTTATAATCATCAGGGCTTTCATGTGGAAGCAGTATAACCTTGCCATGCGGCCTATCAGCCATTCTCATAGCATCGGTGCCCCTGCCGACAGCCGAGATCTTTACAGGATTGAGTTTTGTGCCTGAAGCCTTTTCCAGTTTTTTTAACCCTTTTTCATTTGCAAGCAATGCAACTGCTGCACCATCAGACATTACACACACATCAAGCCTTGTTAATGGCCATGCAACCATTGGTGCGTTTCTTACATCCTCTATCGTAAGCTTCTCACGCTTTTGTGCATAAGGGTTATGATATGCATTAATATGATTTTTCACAGACACCCTTGCCATTTGCTCTACCTTAGTTCCAAATTCTTTCATGTGTCTTACAACCATCATTGCATAGTAACCTGTATAAAAACCTCCGACAGGATAATCAAAATTCATGTCTGATGCATTGGCTATAAACTCATTTCCCTTCCATGTGTTCACGTGTGACATGGTTTCAAATCCATAAGCAAGACAAACATCCATTACTCCGGACGCGACGGACTTATAAGCCTCCTGGAAACATATGCCTCCTGTAGCCCCGCCGCCCTCTACCCTATGACTTGGTTTCGGTACAAGCCCGAGATAATCCTGAACCATGATCCCTGCCATAAGTTGTCTGGTGAAGTGGTCTGAGAAGTAAGAGGCTACAGAGCCGTCTATTAAAGGATATGCATCCTTATGTGTAAGCCCTATATCATTTAGTGCATAATCGTAAGCCTTCTTTACCATAAGCTGAAATGTCATCTCAGGATGAGCCTTTGCAAATTTTGTTATACCGCCCGATACCATATAAACCGGTTCCATAAATTCTCCTTTCTACACTTTTGATTTTATGTTATTTTTTACAAAGTTTACTATTTCTTCCATACTCGTACCAGGTGTAAATAAACCCTTTACACCTATGCCTTTTAAATATTTAACATCCTCTTCAGGGATAATTCCACCGCCAAATACGGTTATGTCAGTTAACCCCTTTTCTTTTAACAGGTCTACAACCTTTTTAAACAGGGTATTATGTGCACCCGAAAGTATACTCAAACCTATTGCATCAACATCTTCCTGCAGTGCAGCCTCAACTATCATCTCAGGGGTTTGGTGCAGTCCGGTGTATATAACTTCATAACCCGCATCTCTTAGTAGCCTTGCAATGATCCTTGCGCCGCGGTCGTGTCCATCAAGACCCGGTTTGCCGATTAAAATCCTAATTTTTTTAGGCATAATACCTCCCGACTTGAACAGTAAATCATAAAAGTTTTTAAAAATGCAACATAACTTGAAGCCGTTGTTTATTTTTTATATCTACAAAGTCAAACCCCCAAATATACTCGGAGATAAACGAATATTATTCGGTATTTTATATAAACCGGTTCTTTTGTCAAGGTGCTATTTTTTGCTGTTTAAACAGAAAATAACCCGGTAAGCAGTGCAAATATTATTGATATATAACCCGGCATCTTCTTTACAATGAGTGATAGAATAAGCATAGCTGTCAATAGAATTGCAGAAAGCAGGGACGAAGATAAAATGAACCATATTGAAATGAAGAGATAGGTGTAGAGTAATTTCTTATTATGCTTGAGGTTTGAAATCATAGAGACCGTGAATATACCAAAGACAAACATATCAAGCGGACGAATAGAAATATCACGTTTTGTAATGACATCATAAATAAACACACCCGATAATCCGATAAATACATTCAGTATGGGCAATAACGAGATAGATCTAATGCTCTCGGCTATAAGTTCTCTTCCGTCCTCTGTAAAAGGAAGAACAAACAGCATTGCTAAATTGAATACAACAGCAAGAAACAATTTACCCCTTTCATTGCTAAAATGCGCTGCAAGCCATAAAAAAGGCTTCAGAGTATCGGTACTTTTTAAAGCGACTGACAATACGTATATAAGTATCACAGCGAGAAGGCTTTTGAATAAGTTTTTTGTTCGTACAAAAGAATATATGAATACAAGTAAAAGTATGATCGCGACTTCAAGCTTTATCCCAGGTGTGATGCCTGTTTTGCTATAAAAGAAAATGAGATTATGAAAAAAATGTAAAGAACCCGTATAATGATAGTATGATGGGTGGTGAAAAATATATTCGTCAAACACGGGCGGCATGATAATCAGCCAGAAACCGTATAAGAATAGATTGGATATGTTTTTGAGCGGTATGCTTGCAATTATCGAGACTATCGTTGTTCCAGCAAGAAATGCCAGCCAGAAATATGCAATAGCATCATATCTTAACATCAACGGGATGTTCATGTTAGCGGGATGAAAAATGCGAGCTTCAAACAATCCTCTTATCTCCGCATAAATTCCGACGACCAGATAAATGAACGGATAATAAAATCTGTCTTTTTCTAAAAATTTAAAAAAGCGATCAAGCATCTTTTATTTATCCTTAACAAATTCCTTATTATAGCATTGACTTTATGAACCCGTCTATTTTCTCACAAGCCTTTTCAAGCAGTTCTTCTTTATTTGTTACAGACATTCTGAAGTATCCTTCTCCCGATTTTCCGAAGCCGATACCAGGAGATACAACAACACCAGTTTGCTGTAACAGCTTCATCGTGAACGAGGTTGAGTCTATGCAGTCCGGCAGCTTTGTCCATATATAAAATGTAGCTGAATTATTGAACGGCTTGAGCCCTGATTTTATTAATTTAGTGGTAACCATATCCACACGTCGATGATAACACTCCCTCAATGGTTCTGATAATGCATCCCCAAGGGTTAATGCCTTTATTCCTGCCCATTGAACAGCTTGGAACACGCCCGAATCTATGTTCGTTTTTATTTTCCCAAGCCCTGCAATAAGTTCATCATTGCCGCACGCAAACCCTATACGCCATCCTGTCATGCTGAATGTTTTTGACAGGGAATGGAATTCTATAGCCACATCCATAGCACCTGGATACTCAAGTATAGAGTGGGTCTTCTCTTTAAAATACATTTCGGAATATGCAGCATCATGGGCAACAATAATATTATGGACCTTCGCAAACTCTATTATCTTCTTAAAAAAGGTGTGATCTGCAACTGCAGACGTCGGATTGTTGGGATAGTTTATAAATAACAATTTTGTCTTTTTTAATACACGTTCGGGTATACTGTTGAGGTCCGGCAGGAAACGGTTTTTTTCAATAAGCGGTAACGGATACGGATTACCCCCTGCAAATATTGTTGAAGCAAAATAAACAGGATAGCCTGGCTCTGTGTACAATACCACATCACCGGGATTAACAAACGCAATAGGGAAATGTGCTATACCTTCTTTTGAGCCTATCAATGAAAGTATTTGTTTTTTATAATCAAGTTTCACATTGAATCTTTTATAAAACCATTCTGCTGCCACTTCCCTGAATCTATCCATGCCAGAATAGGATGGATAGATATGGTTTGCGGGATCTTCCGAGGCAATTTTAAGTGCTTCAACGATATCTTTTGATGTCGGGATATCCGGATCCCCGACACCGAGGTCTATGACTTCCTTACCGCTCTTTATATATTCCGATTTGAGTCTATCGAGTTCTGCAAAAAGGTACGATGGTAAAACATATAGTCTGTCTGCGTATTTGAATGACATAACATTCTCCTGCTTATCGGGCAGGCATTACGGCCTGCCCGATACAACTATTAACATAATCCCTATTCGGCTAATATTTTATCTATTTGGGATGCGATATCCTGAGGTGTCCACATACCTTCCGGCCTGGTAACACCCTCGGTCATCTTCATATAGAACTGATAAAGCTTTCTGCCTTGTACCCCAAAGATCTTGCCTGTAATGCCCTTTGCAAGGTCGGAGGATAGGAACACAACAACAGGAGATATATATTCCGGCGCAAGTTCTTTTTCCTGTCCTTGAAACATGGGAAGGTCTTCTGTGAGCCTTGTATACGCGATGGGCGCAATGGCATTTACCGTTATGCCTGCTTTCTCAAGTTCCATTGCGTCCGTTTTTGTCATAGAGTATATACCGCCTTTTGCAGCACTGTAGTTTGTTTGCCCAAAGTTTCCAAGCAGGCCCGCTATGGATGTTGTATTTATGATTTTACCGCCCTGTCCCTGTTCTTTAAAAACCCTTGCTGCTGCCTGACTCATAGCGAATGTGCCTTTTAAATGAACCGATATAACGATATCCCATTCTGCTTCCGACATTTTCAATAATGTTTTATCTCGCAGTATACCGGCGTTATTAACGAGTATGTCGAGTCTACCAAAAGCATCAACGGCTGTTTTTACTATCTTTGCTGCACCTTCAATTGTTGCAACAGAATCATAATTTGCAGCAGCCTTACCACCCATCTTTTTGATCTCGTCTACTACCGTGTCGGCAAAATTCGTTGAAGTTCCCGACCCGTCTCTTGTGCCGCCGAGATCGTTTACAACAACCTTTGCCCCTTCTTTTGCAAGTGCAATGGCGTGCGACTTACCTATACCATTACCTGCACCCGTTACTATAGCTGCCTTTCCATCCAAAAGCCCCATAAAGCTACCTCCTTAAAATTTTGATAGATAAATCAATAAAGTCAATTGTTTGTTATGTCAATAAATTGATAATGTATTGTTGAATATTTAGTATAGTTAAACCTTTTTAGACCTTCTTCTTATTGTGCGATGCATAAAAATATGTTCTATTAAGTTTTATGATTTATCTGGCATTTTTATTTGCTGCTGTAGTATTGTTATTTGCATACACGCGAATCCTTTCAAAAAAATATGCAATCAAGACAATGTCCGATGAGATACATTTTATAAGTACATCGGATGATATAAAAATCGCGATTTTCAGGTACGTACCCAAAGGCGAACATACTCATAAAAAGCCGGTAATATTGTGTCATGGACTTGGGGCTAATATGCATAACTTTGATATAAGCGGAGGGTATTCATTAGCCCGGCACCTTTCAGAAGCCGGATACGATAGCTGGATATTGAATTTAAGGGGTGCGAATGTAAAAGGCATCATAGAGTATGATAACTGGGATTTTAGTTATGACGATTACTTAAAAAAGGATATTCCAGCTGCTGTTAAATATGTTCTTAATAAGACAGCAGAGGATAGGGTGTGCTGGGTAGGACACTCAATGGGAGGCATGTTATTGCATGCATTCCTTGTTACCGGTGGTGAGCAATTTGTAAAGGCAGGAGTTACGCTTGGTTCGCCTGCCGCATTTAACAACGCAAGGTCACATCTTGTAAAATTGATACGATTAAGGCTATTGATGAAACTTACCGTAAAGCTGCGATTTGATTCGTTTGCAAAACTCATCTCGCCTCTTACCGGTATACTTAATAGCTCGTTTGTAAAGTTTCAGATGAATGTAAAAAATGTTGATTATAACATCATCCGCACTGCTCAGTACAATGCTATAACACCGTTATCCACAAAGCTTCTCTTTCAGTTCGCATCATGGCTTAAACAAGGAGATATAAAGCTTTCAGACGGCACAAATGTAACAGCAAACCTTGATAAAGTTTCCATACCCATGCTCGTTATCTCCGGTGCAGAAGATATGATTGCACCTGTGAAAGATACCGTATTGGCTTATGAAAAATTCGCATCGGTTGATAAATCGTATATCGAACTTTCAAAATCTGATAAATTTTCTGCAGATTATGGACACATAGATATGGTTTTCGGCAAAAACGCTCCCAAAGAGGTTTATCCGGTAATAAGAAACTGGCTTGATTCAATAAATCAGTCCGGATAAGATCCCGGATGAGCAAACGTCCTTCCATGTTGCACTTTTTTGTCCGTATCTTTATCCTCAACCCTTTGGAATCAATGAAAGTGTGTATTCCCATGCCTTGATGGTTTTATCGAGTGCCTCTTTGTCATGCTGCATGCAGGTGTACATCCTTGAGCCTGCAAGGGTAAAGATCCCCTGATCGATTATCACCATTTGATAGTCCTGGGCAATATGTCTCCGTGTCATAACCTCATTGAAGACATCCGGATTATGAACGCTTACCGATAGCATGCCGGTTGTTTCATAGTGTATGATAGGACCAAAGTTAAATGCGAAAAACGGCAGGTCCTCCCTTGTGGAGAACAGAGTGTTCATCTCTTTTGTCAGTTTATCAGCATAGTCTGCTGCTTTCTGAACAGCATCGTTTTCTTCCATGAGTTTTAACGTATAATAACACGCGGCTGTTGATATCGGGTTTGCCGATAGGGTTCCTCCGATGTATGCCTTTTGACCTATACTGCCCACGCCCGAGCATATAGCCATAATGTCCTTTCTCCCGCCTATACCACCTGCTGCAGGATAGCCGTGTGCTATGATCTTCCCGAACACAACAATATCGGCATTAACATTGAAATATTTTTGTGCACCTGCCAGGCCAAGTCTGAACCCTGTAACAACCTCGTCAAAGATTAACAGTGCACCGTACACATCACACAGCTTTCTGATGGCATTGTTCCAGTCCGGGTGTACCGGGTGTGTGCCCGACTCACCGCCGATAGGCTCTACAATTACCGCTGCAATGCCGCCTTTGTTTTTATTTTCCTCAAATGCGGTCTTTAATCCTTCAAAATCATTGGGAAATACATCTACCATGTTGTTGAAACAATCGGAAGGTATGCCTGCTGATTCAAGCTGGCCTGCACCGGGCACATGTAGTGAGTATACAACCTGGTCGCTCCATCCGTGATAGCTGCCTCCGATCTTGATAATTTTGTCCTTCTGGGTGTATATCCGTGCAATACGCAGTGCCGCCATCACGCTTTCCGTACCCGACTGCAGGAACCTTACCATCTCGACGTTGGGCACGTGCTTTATAACTTCCTGTGCAGCGAGTATCTCGTACTCTGACGTGCATCCGGTAGAAGGACCCTTTTCTTTTATGATGTCTATGATCTTGTTATCAAGAGGATCATAATGATGTCCGAGTATAATCGGCGCTCCGGACATCAGATAATCAACGTATTCGTTACCGTCTATGTCCCACATCTTGTAGCCCTTTGCCCCGTCCATAGTGATAGGGAAGGGCTTTTCAAGGCTGAGGTTATGCTCAACGCCTCCCGGGATTACTTCCTTTGCCTTCTCATACAATGCGGCTGACCTGCCGTGTTGTGCATAATAACGTTCCTTAATTTTTGATAAAGTGCCCTCTGGTATGGGATGTGTTGGTGTATCAACAATGTGTTTTAGCCTGTCAATAATCTCCTGATATTCCATTTAATACCTCCTGAGACATCATTTATATACACTTCATAAAACCATTTATCCGAAAAATGCAATAAGAAGATAGAGACGTACTGTATATAGCTCTACTGATGAATTCCTCAATATTTTCAATCGCCATGCACACCATCAATTCTCAATCCAGCATCCATGAATCTGAGCAGATGACAGGCTTGATAGGGAATTCAGAATCTCAAATTTTCCTTGTATCCGGTTAGCCCTTCTTATTTATATCGGAGTAATAGAAACAGTACATCTGCCCTGTCAATTATATATATCCACATACGGTATAAAGATCCAAGATAAGCTCTAAGTGTGGCACTTGCCGGTTGAATGTAGTTTAGTTAATAAAATTAGTTTGAATAAGATAGAGCAAAGAAATTTTAAATACGAAATCTGATAAATTTACGATTTTACTTTAGAGCGACCGTAAAAAGGAGACCAATCATTATGGAACTTGGTTTAAATGGTAAAGTAATACTTATAACAGGGGCAAGCAAGGGTATTGGAGCAGCCATTGCCACTGCTCTTGCATATCATGGTGCAGCAGTGATTTGAAGGATTTTGCCCTTAACTGTTACTTCGGCAAAATACTTCTTTACAATCCAAGTTCCCAGAGTTTTAATGAAATTTCTTTATATTCTGTAATACTGCAACCCGGTATTCTTGCAAGTACATGTGAACCGATATGGAATACCAATTCAAGTGCTCAGCGGAGATAAAATTGTACTTTATCCGGCTATTACGTCTGCCATCTTGCCGTGCGATGCTTATGGCCAAGCTGTGGATCCCTTAAGCTATGTATGGACTATAGGTGGTGTACCCATGTTTACCGGTTCGACTGCTGTATGGGATTCACCTGGGATACATAGGAATTACACAGTAAGTGTAGCGGCAAGAGCATTATAAAAACCGGACATTTTAATCTCAAAAATGGCCAGAGACGGAATTGAACCGCCGACACGCGGATTTTCAGTCCGCTGCTCTACCGACTGAGCTATCTGGCCAGTAGATATCTATTATGTAGAAGAACGATTATAGTCAAGTTTTTTCTATCAGTCTCGGTTAATCAAAAAAACGAAATATTGATAATAAATCTGATTTAAAGAAGGGTATTGAGAGCAAACATATTCAATGAATACCTCGTGTAGGTAAAACGAGGTTCTTAGCAGATAACTTATAAATCCGCTATTTTATATTGAGGTATGTTTTTACAGTTTCAAGTACTTGTGATCCTGAGATAGGTTTGGTTACATAAGTATTTGCACCCAATGCCATAGCGCGATCTTTATCTTCCTGCGCGCCCTCTGTTGTAATAATAATGATGGGTGTTTCTTTGTAAGTAGGGTCCTTTCTTACAAGGCTTACAAGTTTTAATCCATCCATTACAGGCATATTAATATCCGTTATTATGATATTAAAAGAATCTTGCGAGAGTTTTTTTAAGCCATCAACTCCATCACTTGCTTCCACTATTCTTGAATTTTTAAGCCTCTTAAGTGCAAATGATATGAGTTGCCTCATTGTTGGCGAATCTTCAACGATTAAGATTTTATACTCTTCCATGATCAGATCCCATTCTTTATTTTGTAAGCAGGTCTATAAAACCCTGAATAGTGGAAAGCTTTCTCTCCGACTCAGAGAAAAGCTTGGAACTAAATATCGCCGTAGCTGCGTGCCCTGCAAGCAATGTAAACAATTCATGATCAAGCGGTGTAAAGGTTTTTTTCTGCTGTAGCAGTTTGTAAATCACTATTACTCCTATGACATGCTCTTTTATTTTTAACGGTATTGCTACCAGAGGATGTATCCAATCGATCTTTGCAGGATCCGAGATATCCTCCATGAAGTATGACTCCCCTGTCTTAGCTGCCCTACCTATAATACCCGAGCCGACATTTATCGACGGCACCTGCCCGTCGTCTATACCTTCTGATGCCATCATTTTAAGCTCGTGTGTTTTTTCATCAAGTAAAAATATACCAAATTCTTCAGCACCGACAAGGTTTATTATTATTTCAAGTATGATCTGCAGAACTTCTTTAAAATCAAGGGTTGAATGAAGCTGATAGCTTGCTATATAAAGATTTGCAAGATTGTTGTTCTCTTCTTCTACTTCTATGTATCTTTGTGCAAAGTCTTTATTCTCATTTTCAATCTCTTTTATTCGTACGGCTATCTCTTCTTTTTCTTGTTTCAGCTCAGATATCTGCTGCATAAGTGTTTCGTACTGCTCGTTCTGAGCGGCAGGCGACTTTTTTATCGATTTATTGTCTTCTTCAAGCTGTAGTATTTTATATCTTAGCTTTTCATTCGTTTTTAAAAGCTCCTGAGTAAACTCCGCTCCCTTTTTAAATATCTGTAAAAACTCTTCAGCTCTATCAAAAATATTTCGTTCCTTCTCTTCTTTTTTGTCCATGGTATAACCTCTGATTTAATTAGTTGATATGTTACAATACAAAAAATGTCAATAAAAGTATTTTTCTTATTATACAGATACGATGATTCTCAATTAATTCTATCCATAATCCATTATGTTAACATAATGGGTGTGATGGGGAAGTTTACTTGCGCGATAAATGGTATTTGTGTAACACCTGACTATATATCTTTATTAACTAGACTATATGTGATACAAAAAAATAAGGAGGTAGTTATGAATAAGGTTTTCTTGTTTTTTATGGTTACGATTACGACTATTATAAGTGTATCAGTATCTGCTAATGCAAGAGTGGTTGCAGATCCCCTTGATACACACGCAAGGCTTCTAATTGGTTTAGGCACAGGCAACTGGAAACAAAATACAAATAGCGTCTCCGCATCAAATATTCACAATTCAAGTTTCTCGGGATATCTTGAAGATGATTCAGAAGGTTTATACCTTGCGTATCATGTAATGCTTGATGGCGGCGGCCTTGGTTCTGTAACATTTTCAGACGGGACAACCACAAATAAATCATTTATCGCAGATATCAATATGGATTTTCAGGGTGTCGTATACACAACAAGAGGTTTATCCATCATGGTTGGTCCCTACTTCGGGCTGACATCGGTCGGTATAGGTGGGGCATCAACAAGCAGCCTGTCCTTAACAAATTCATCCTTCAAAGGCGATGCAGAGGCTATAATCATATCAAGCATTGGTGCATCATTAAGGGTGCACAGTTTTATTGGTAACCATATTGAGCTAACATTACTTGGTTATTACGGGTTCTACACACCTTATTCAAATATCACCACAATTTCTGCGGATACAAATCTGTTAACTACAAACACTTCAAGCAGAACCTACGGTTTTGATAATATATCGGATATTGGCATTGGGCTGCAGCTCGGTATAAGGATTATGAGACAGGTTGGAATATTTATCGCAGGTAAATACGCAAATACTACAGCATCAAATAACGGTATGAGTATAAATATTAACTCATTAAACGGAATCATAGGACTTGGACTTTGGTTTTAATATAGAATATGAAACAATGGCTATTGAGAAGGACGCATTTTGTAATCCTCGTATCTGATGCCATACTGATATCCATATCATGGTTCGGAGCATACTGGTTAAGAATTTTTATTGCACCGTTATTCGGCTATGAAATAAATTCTTTAAAAATATATTCCGAATTTTACCCAATCATGTTTTTGCTGTGGATCATAACAAACAGCATATTCGGCATATACAAACCAAGAAAAATCAAAAAACCTCTTGAGGAATTTCAACTCATTATACGCGGGGTAACTCTATCCGCGCTTGTTGTAATGTCGGCATCATTCCTTATAAAGGAATATGATTTTGCCAGATCCGTTGTACTGATTTTTATTTCATTAAATTTTATACTAACAGGGATATCAAGGCTCATACTTTTCAGTGTTCATGAGAAATATATGAAACTTGGTTATGGTAATACCAAGTGTATTATAATAGGTGCAGGCACCACAGGTATAAGGGCACTCCAGAGGATATCGGATCACCCTGAAAAGGGTTATAAAGTAATAGGTTTTCTTGATGACGATATCAACAAATCAGGTATTTCCATATCAAATATACCTGTTCTCGGTACAGTGGACGATATAAGGGGGATAGTTGATAAACACAAAATAGAAGAGGTAATCATTGCAATTCCTTCTCTGTCACATAATAGGATAATGGATCTCATAATGAGATGCGAGGGTGTATCGGTTGGATTCAGGATCGTATCGGATTTATTCGGAGTGCTTGCGCACAATGCTGACATAGAATTTATAGAAGATTTTCCTGTATTTGATCTTAAAGAAGAAAAGAACAACCTCGTTTATGAGATACTAAAAAGAGCTATGGATATAATCATTACCTCTATGCTTATCATATTGTCTTTGCCGGTATGGATAATAATTCCACTAATGATAAGGCTTGATTCAGAAGGCGGCATTTTTTTTATACACGAAAGAATAGGGATAAACGGAAGGCCTTTTAATATATATAAGTTTCGGACAATGCATTCTGATACGGCTCCTTATAACTACTCCCCGAGCAAAGGTGAAGATGCACGAATAACAAAGGTTGGCAAATTTTTGAGACAAACAAGTATGGATGAGCTTCCAAACCTTATAAACGTAATCAAAGGGGAGATGAGTATTGTCGGGCCAAGACCTGAGATGCCGTTTATTGTAGAACAGTATGAGGAATGGCAAAAAAAAAGACTCACCGTAAAACCCGGGATAACAGGATTATGGCAAATTCTTGGCAGAAAAGATATCCCTCTTCATAACAATCTTGAGTATGATTTTTACTACATAAAAAACCGTTCTCTTTTGCTTGATATGATCATTGTTCTACGCACCATTCCTGCAATCCTTTCCAGAAAAGGAGCATATTGATAATGCAGAATGATATAAGGGAACAGCTTGATAAACTCCTCTTGCCGCTTATCGGTAGCATAACCGGCTCCAATAGAAATATGGTTACAAAAGAGTTCATATCAACATTGCGCGGAAAGCTGAGAGAAGCTCATAATTCAGGGCTTGGTGGGTACGAATTTTCGGTAATATTCAGCGATTTTATCGACGGGCTTATGAAAGCACTTTTTGCACTATCAAACAATAGATTACCTGAGAATACGGCAGTACTTGCACTCGGGGGCTACGGCAGAAGTGAACTAAATGCATATTCTGATATTGACCTGCTCTTTCTTTACAAGGACATGCTGTCCGAGGCTTTTCAAAATAGCATACTGTATCCGTTGTGGGACACAAAGATCGAGATTGGACACAGTTCAAGAACGGTTGACGAATGTATAGAGGATGCTGAATCGGACCCAACAATACTTACTTCATTGATGGACATAAGATTTATAGCAGGCGATTACAGACTTTATGAATCATTGCATATGAGATTTTTAAAGCTGGTTCGTGCAGGTGCTTATACCTTTTTTACGGATAGAGAAAAAGAGATAAGCAAAAGAAGGGAAAAGTATTCCAATTCGGTTTATACGCTTGAACCAAACATAAAAGAGGGTCCCGGAGGCTTGAGAGATGTCCATAATATGGTGTGGCTTACAAAACTATTCAACGATATAACCTCAATCAAAGATTTAAAAACTATTCCTTTCTTTGACAGGGAATCTTATGAACAGTTCATGTCAAGTTATAACCTGCTAATGAGGATAAGAAATGAAAATCATTTTGAAAGTAATGTAAAGAATGATCGTTTGACGCTCGATATGCAAAAGCATCTATCAGACTTTTTACATTATGAGAATGAAGAAGATATACTTGGTGTTGAAAAGTTCCTGAGTGATTTTTACGGGGTTATGCATCAAATCCAGGAAGTGGTGGATGATTATATCAAGTATCTCAGGAACGTCAATTTCAATAAATCAGGCGAACAGGAAATTAAGAATATTGGTTCATCCTATATTGTCAAAAACGATCAACTCATGTTTGAAGATAATCATCCAGAATTTTATTTGAAACATCCCGAGGAGATCATAAGTACATTTAAAATACTTGCTTACAATAATCTGAGCGCAGATATAGCACTGAAGAATGCAATCAAACGGGCTCTAACAAAGCTTGAGCAGGATGATGAACTCGACAGAATCTATCCGTACTTTCTCAAGATATTCGCAGAAAAATCTTCCGCCAAAATCCTTCGCATGATGAATAATTATGGTGTTTTATGCATAATCATAAGGGAGTTTAAAACAATAGCTTTTAGGGTTCAGTATGACATGTATCATATTTACACAGTTGGCACTCATTCTATAAAGGCCATAGAACAGATAGAGAAGATTCCAAATGATGACGAGGATCCCTTTACAGAATCCATATACAATCAAATAAAGAATAAACAGATACTTATGCTTGCAGCGTTTCTCCATGATATAGGGAAAGGTCATGGCAAGGATCACGCAAGAAAAGGCAGCGAGATAGCACATAGAATTGTATTAAGACTCGGTATCTCGCCAACAGATGCTGATCTGGTAGCATTTTTAGTAAGGAACCATTTAATATTATCGGATACGGCACAGAGAAGGGATCTGAATGATGAAAAGCTTATATATGAATTTTCAAGCCTTGTAAAAAGAAGAGAAAATCTCAAAATGCTTTATATCCTTACAATAGCAGATCTCAAAGCCGTTGCCCCCGGTGTATGGACGGAATGGAAAGGTTCATTAATAAAAGAGTTATTTAAAAAGTCCGAGGAGGCACTTGAACAGGGGCTGGATATGGCAAGGCTAACAACAGAGAGATATATTCGTGTTAGAGAAGAGGTAACAAAAATATTATTAAGCACTATCGACAGCGGTATGATAGATGAATTCCTTGATGGCTTTAGGCCAAGATATTTTACATCCTATTCTTCCCAGGAGATAGTAGAGCACTTCGGTTTGATTGTTAAGTTTAAAATGGATGGCTCTTTGTCTGTGGCAAGTATGGTAAATTCACAACTTGGATACACAAAAATCAGTGTTTGCACAGCAGATAAACCAGGGCTTTTTGCAACCATTGCAGGCGTTCTAACAGCTAATGGGGCAAATATCATGGACGCAAACATAATGGTTAGAACGGATGGTATTGTAATAGACGTATTCAGGGTTGAGGACCTTGATAAGATTCACCCTTTTGCTGAATATAAATTTGATAAGTTTAAAAATGATTTGAGAGAATGCTTGTCGGGTAAATCGAATGTTGATATACTAATGACACAAAGATTTAAGCCATCCATACTGAAAGAAAAGGTTATAAACAAATTACCAACAGAGATTATTGTTAACGAAGATGTTTCAGACATATACACCCTTGTAGAGATTTATACGCAGGATAGACAGGGTCTTCTTTATGACATAACAAGCACTATATCAAAACTCAGTCTCAATATTGCTATTGCAAAGGTTACCACAAGGGTGGATCAGGTGGCTGACATATTTTATCTTGAAAAGATAAATGGCGGGAAAACCTTAAATAAAAAAGAGACTGAGAACCTTGTCTACGAGCTTACACATGTGATAGATAAAAAAGGAAATGCAGTACCCAAATAACGCGTTTGAAGAAAATATGTATTTTATTATAGGGTTTGCCCTACGTGTGGATTACAGGTTTGCATGGTTTTATTAATCAGACCCCTGCCGGTATTGCACCTTTTGGAGGTATAAACTAAAATGAATATAGATAATGCGGTAGACAACTTTATAAACTATATCGCAACCGAAAAAGGCTTATCAAACAATACGATTCTGTCATATAGCAGCGACCTGAAAAGATTTATAGAATATCTTGATAAATCATCCGTAACGGATACCCAGGATATAAAAACCGATATGATTGTACGGTTTTTAAAGATGCTGAAAAAGAATGGGCTGAGTCACACATCTGTTATGAGATATCAGGTAACAATAAGAAATTTTTTTAAATTTCTTATGAAGCAAAGTGTTACTAAATCCGATCCGGCTCATATTCTTGAGCTGCCTAAAAGGGATAGAAAACTTCCGGATACAATGAATGAAAACGAGATAAATCTTATTTTAAGCGCTCCTTCCATGCTCAAAGATAAAAAAAGATATTTCAGGGACAATGCCATGTTTGAGACTTTATACGCAACCGGAATCCGTGTATCAGAACTCGTTGGTTTAAAACTCAATGATCTTGAAATGACTGCTGGCTATATTAAAGTAAAGGGCAAAGGCAGTAAGGAGAGACTCATCCCTTTTGGAGAAGCGGCAAAAGATGCAATACAGCAATACCTTGAGCATTCAAGACAATTATATCTCAAACATAATGTAGACTATCTATTTTTAACAGAACGGCACAATCGTTTCACAAGACAGGGTTTCTGGAAGTTATTAAAAGAATATCTGAAGATACTTGATATAAAAAAACACATATCACCTCATACATTAAGACACTCTTTTGCAACACACATGCTCGAACACGGCGCAGATCTCCGATCTGTTCAGCTTATGCTTGGCCATTCGGATATATCAACCACACAGGTATATACCCATCTCAATACAGAGATTTTAAAACAGATGTATGACAAATTCCATCCAAGGAGTGGTTAATTATGCTAATATCATTAAAATCAAAGTTGCTGTTCTTGGTAGCCATCATATCGTTATTTATAGGATGTTCAAGGAATGGAGCCGGGATTATGAAAGAACCATCCCTGGATAAGTATGGCGGTTTAACAGATATCAGCGGGAATAATCAATCAGGGTTCTTCAGAACACAGCTTATAAATAACAGATGGCTTTTTGTTGATCCGGATAATCATCCTTTTTTCTCACTCGGCATTAATCATGTCAGTTTTTATGGAGATGAATCGCCCTTATTAGGGTTTGCCGAGTATCCCCATAATTTATTATCCTTGTTCCCATCATACTTTTCACAATACGCAACAGAGCAATGGGTGCAGGAGGTTATAAACAGGTACAAAGAACTTGGTTTTAACACACTCGGGGCATGGTCTGACAATGGGCTTACCACATTTCAAGATGAAATTCCGTATACAGTTATCTTAGGTTTTGCAAGTTCTGTTGAGGGTGGTTTTGGCTCTGATAACTGCCCATCTGTCAGTAATGGTTTTTCATCAGATTTTCCCGACGTTTATGACCCCAGGTTTAAGAAGGATGCTTATACGTATGCGCAACAGGCAATCATGCCGGGTTTTATGAACGACCCGTGGCTTGTGGGTTATTTCATCGATAATGAGCTATCATGGTTTGGCGGCGCCCAGTTAATATACAATCCTGCCCATACACTTGCCGATGATTTTATTGCACTGCCATCTACGTATGCCGGTAAACAGTACTGGGTAAATACTTTTCTACAACAAAAATTGGGGTATAGCCTTGATATGCTGAATCAGCTTTATGGTACAACATTTACACGCTGGTCTCAATTACTCGATATTACCGGACTTCCCGATGATTCATCACATCCTCAGATACAATTGGATAAACAGGCATTTCTTTATGATATAGCACTTACATATTTTTCCGTAACAAACGCAGCGATCAAGTCCGTGGACCCGAATCATCTTAATTTATGTGCAAGGTTTGCATCTTATGCGCCCGATCAGGTAGTTGAAGCCGCATCTCAATATTGCGATGTCATAAGCGTAAATGATTACTATGCACTTGATAATTCCTTATCCAACATTGTCCTCGGAGATCCTGTTAAAAGATGGGAACACATGCTCTGGCTTTCAACTATATTTAACCCTTATTATGGTAAGCCTTTTATGCAGTCAGAGTTCGGGACAAGGGCAGAAGATTCAGGCCTGCCGAATTTAGACGGCGCCGGTTGGTCTGTTAAAACACAGAACGACAGAGGCCAATTTTACAGAGAAGACATTAATAGACTTCTATCTCTAAAGATAAACGGTATTACATTCTTGGCAGGCTTTCATTGGTTCGAATGGTCGGATGAGCCGGCAACAGGCAGGTTTGATGGCGAAAACAGCAATTACGGCTTTGTTAATATAAAGGATGAGCTGTATGAAACCTTTTTTAATAGTATTATCAATACAACAACAATGCTTTTTGCTCAACTCGCAGATATCAATAACCCTGCATTGAATTCACCCGATTTCATAACATCAACATCCGGCAATAATGGCGGTATAGTTTTAGGCTGGGATGCTGTTAAAGGTGCCGATAGCTATACAGTTATCTTATCTCCGTACAGGAGTATGCCTGAAAGGTTTACGTTGAGGTTTAACAACATATATGAAACGAGTTTTACGATTCCATATAACCTGCCTCAAGGACGGTGGTGGTTCAGTGTGAAAGCAGACGGCTTGAATAACATTCAAAGCGACTTCACCACGGTTACAGGTTTTGATATCACTGCACCGGATAATAGTGCAGTATCATGTATGAGTATGAACAATCTAAGCTGCTTTACAAATAATATCGTGGACACATTTCCTCAACCCGACAACAGTATCGGCTCTGCTGTAATATTGCCGTCAACAAATATCAGGGACATAGGCACACAATCGGGTAGAATTAGTTTTACACTCAATAGTCTTTCCCTGCTTGTGGCATTGAACAGTTTAACCGAAGTAACCTTATCTATGAATCAATCCATTCCTACAACAGGATTTAATACCTTGAGTTTTGATGTCTATCCGGAGGCTGTTTACACTCCATCAGGTCGCTACAGAAGTGCAACTGATTTTGTAAATGTGAGATTGACAAACAATGGAGTTGTTTTTTATGACTCAGCTTTACCGCAATCTCTACCCGCATTTCAATGGTCGACGATATCAATACCTATTACAGGAACATATGTATTGGTTTCATTTTATGTAAACAAAAACACATCCGATATCCCTTATGATCAAAGGATCACATTTTACCTTGATAATATGAATTTGACCCAAAAAATACGATGACGCACTAATCCAGTTACTTCGCAGACTTCTCTGTTTTTTTTAAACGCATTATTTTGCTTAGCCTATCAACGGCATTATCAAGATTATCATTAATAACCGTAAAATCAAAATTCGGATTTTCCTTCAGCTCCATCTTTGCCCTGTCTAATCTCATACTTACATGATCCTGCTCTCCCCGTTCTTCTAATCTCTGCTTGAGGGTATCCATGGTAGGTGGTTCTATAAAGATGGATAAAGAATCGGGATACTGTGATTTTATTGATTTTGCGCCGTTCACATCTATAACGAGCATAGCATCCATGCCAGATGATACGATCCTTTCTATGCCTTGTTTTGGCGTACCGTATCTATGATTATTTACAACCGCCCATTCGGCAAGTTCATTATCATTTATAAGTTTTGAAAAGGCTGCATCATCCACAAACCAATAATCTTCGCCGTTTTTTTCATTTCCCCTTGGTTTTCTTGTTGTGTATGTGATGCACCTTGATAGATTTTTAACACTTTTAAGGAGCATATTAACAAGCGTTGTTTTACCAACACCAGATGGACCGGAGATAATAATTATTTGACCCTTTTTATCCATACATCATTCAATATTTTGTGAAAGCTCTTTTATTCTTTCAACGAAGTTTTTCGCTTCTATAACATTGGTTGTTATGTCTGCAGAACTGGATTTTGAAGCTATGGTATTAAATTCTCGTATAAGCTCCTGTGTATAGAACTCCAGTTTCTTACCTATTGACCCTTTCGTTTCAAACAGATTTGATAGTGCCTTTATGTGAATCAAAATGCGTTTTACCTCCTCGTTGATATCTATTTTATCTATGTAGTTACCGATTATAGATTCAAAGCCCGGCATTACGCCTCCCTGCATTGTATTTATAATCTCTTTTAACTTCTGCTTGTACTGTTCTACAATAGAAGGAATTGTACCTTCTATGTTGCCGACAATTGTTTGAAGATTATTTGAAATAGTGTTTAATTCTTTTTTTATTGCTTCACCTTCCGTTTCTCTCAGTACAATAGCTTTTTTAACAGCCCCTTCAACGATATTGAGCAGATCATTCACAGCACTATCTGAAACAGGCTTGTCATCTTTCAGAAAAAATTCCGGCGAGCTTGTAAAAATATCGATTGAGATTTTGCCCCTCAGTTTAAGTGCATATTTTAATTTGCGCAGGAGTTCTGTGTACAGTGCAGCTTTTTTGCTGTCTATTGTGAACGGCCATCGTTCTTTGTAACGATAATTCTTTATCAAAACATTCAAATATATGTTTCCCCTTGAGAACTTGCTTTTAAGCATGCTTATGAGAGGAACTTCAAATATTGATAGTTCTTTAGGCAGCCTGACATTTGTATCAAGATATTTACTGTTGAGTGTCTTTAATTCACAAAACAATTCAAAACCTTCTACCGCACCCTCCGATGTGCCATAGCCTGTCATACTTTTCATAAATGCCTCCGGGTGATTTTCTCAAGCCTGCCTATAAATTCTTCAATCATGGTATTGGATTTCTGCACGTCGTTTAGCTCTGTGTATATCCTTAATACGGGTTCTGTGCCTGATGCCCTGACCATAAGAAAACCTCCATCTTTAAATTGAAATTTGTATCCATCAAGGTCGCTCATCTCATAATCTCCGAAACCTTTTAACAGCTTATCTTTATTGCTTACGATAAACTCACTTACATTCTTTGCATCACTCATATGCAGATCTTTTCTTCTGTAATAATATTTTCCTGTGATTTTGATCATATCGGAGATAAGCATATCAAGGGATTTTTTTCTTTTTAACATCATCTGGATTATAAGTATGGATGCAAGCAGTGGATCTCGTTCAGGAATGTGCGATGCAATACCAATGCCGCCGCTTTCTTCCCCGCCGATCATTACATCATTACTCTGCATGAGTTCACATATATACTTAAATCCAATCTTTGTTATGTGCAGATTTAATCTGTAATGTTTACACAATTTATCGACCATCTCTGTCCCCGACACCGTTTTTACGACATCCTTACTTAAGTTAAGTTCTTCTGCAAGATACATAAGCAATAGACCAAATACTTTATGGGCATCAATGTATCTGCCTCTTGCATCCACGAGTGCAATCCTGTCCGAATCGCCGTCTAATGCGATGCCGAGATCTGCCTTTTTATCGATAACCGTTTTGATAAGCGGCAGGAGGTTTTTTTCAACAGGTTCAGGGTTTGTTCCTGCAAAAGATGGGTTTATTGTATTTCTTATTTCTATGACATCATGCCCAATCGAACCGATAATCTCTGCAAGTATGTTCTGACCCGCCCCGTACATGGGATCTATGATTATTTTAAGCCTCTTTGAGCCATGGGCAGTTTTATCAATAAATCTTTTGATCCCGCGTTTATAATGGATCTTCAAATCAATCGTCTTTGTAAAAGACCCGGGATAAAGGTTTTCTGAAACTGTTCTATCAATTAGTTCTGTTAGCCTTGAGGTAACATCGTTAGAGACCGCGCCTCCAAGAGGTGATTTAAACTTTATGCCGTTGTACTTCTGCGGGTTATGGCTTGCGGTTATCATTATCCCTCCATTGAATCCGAGTGTCTTTGTTGCATAAGATAATACAGGAGATGGACAAAAGTTGTCGGAAATAACGGCATCGACTCCATGATTCGAAGCTATTAATGCAGCATGCTCTGCGAACTCTTTTGATAAAAATCTTGTATCATATCCTACGACGATCCTCTTCCCTCCATTCTCTACAACGTATGAGGCGATCGCTTTTGCAATCCTCTCCACGGTTTGAAAATTAAAGTCATAACCGATGATCCCTCTAAAACCCTCTGTACCAAAAGATACCCGTTCCATCTGAACTCCTTTACATTGGATTTATAAAAAACGTTTTAATGGTTTTTATTAGTATGAGTATATCAAGCATCATTGATCTCCTCTTAAGGTAATATATATCATACTGTAATTTTTCATAAGTCTCATCAATTGAAGCAGCATATCTATAGTTTATCTGTGCCCAGCCTGTAATGCCAGGTTTTACAATATGTCTGATCTCGTAAAACGGTATCTTGCTTTTGAGCTCTCTAACGAATTCGGGCCTTTCAGGCCTTGGGCCGACGAATGACAGCTCGCCCTTTATAATATTTATAAGCTGGGGTAACTCATCAATATGGGTGTATCTAAGTATACGGCCAAAAAGTGTTACCCTTGTATCATCCTCTTCTGCCCATCGTGGTCCGTCTTTCTCTGCGTGTCTAATCATGGTTCTAAATTTATAAAACATGAATTCCTTTTCATACCTTCCTATCCTTTTTTGCCTGTATATGATGTTTCCTTTAGATGTTATCTTTATGATGATTGCTATCGGAAGCATTAGAGGGAATAAAATCACTAAAAGTAGTATGGCGGATACGAGTTCAACCGGTCTTTTAAGCTCATCAAATAAATAATGCTGGTTTCTCAAATTCTCGATCAGCCATGCCTCCTCAAGCTCGCTTATAGGTATCTTGCTGAAGATTTCCTCATAAAATGTAGAGATATCGATGATATCTATATTCCTTAACATTGCATCGTAGATGAGTTTTACCAATGCTTTATCTCTTTTAAAATATGACGGGATAACAAGTAGCTCTATGTCCGTTTGTAAGATATTGCCGATAAAGATGTCGGCGGGTTCATGTCCGTTATCTATATTTTTAATCCATCGTTCAATACTGTAGCCCAATTGAGGATTAAGATTTATATAGTTAATAAGCACTTCAACGTCACTGTTGTTTCCTATTATACTTACCCTTACGGGGGGTATCGTTCTAGATAGAGCCTCGTTGTATAAATATCTCCAACCGTAGCCTGCAATACCGAATATAATAAAGAATATAGCCATATTTGTTTTTGGTGCTATTCTAAATACCGGAATAAGGTAGAAAAATGTTATTCCGCTGATCAGACATATGGACAATAAAATAGAGAAATCCTTCTTAAATACAAAATTATTTTTAAGATTTTTTAAATCATAAAACCCCGTTATATAAAATAATCCTAACCAGATTATAAATAAAAGTGTGAACGGCAAAAGGTGATAATGAAAAAGCTCAATATTAAAGGAAGAGCGGTATCTTATCAATAGCATTAATGTGAGTGATATGTACATTGAAACGATATCACCGATAACAAGCAAAAAAAGTTTTAGCCTTGATAAAAATTTCATATACTATTTTGTACTCAATACATTTTTATAGATAAGTTTATGTTCATTAAGCATTTTTTTCAATGTAAAAAGTGCTTCAATCCGTTTTTTACAAGCATTACCCATACTCGTTGATAATATTTTATTGTCAAGAAGCTTTTTTATAGCCTTGTTGAGTTCATTGCTGTCCTTATGCCTGACAACAAAACCCGTTATATTATTTTGGTTTGCGTAAGATGTGCCTGTCCCAAGCTCCGTTGATACGACAGGAGTTGCACACGCCATTGCCTCTATAATTGATATGCCAAACGCTTCGCTCCTATAAATAGACGGCAAAACAAATAATGAAGCGGCGTAGTAAAAATTTACAAGTTCATTCTGTGACAGGTAAGGCAGGAATACGACCTTACCGCCCAACCCTATTCTATAGGCATAGGCAGTTAAATATTGTTTTAGCGGGCCTTCACCTATGATAATAAGTTTTGCATCAATATCCTCCATTGCCTTGATCAGATAGTCCACGCCTTTATAATAAACCAATCTACCGACGAACAGCACGATTTTTTCTCCATAAGTTTTATGTATAAGCTCAACCGATTTTTCTCTCTCAGAATCCATTTTAAATATATCAAGATCTACACCGAATGGTACTACAATACATTTTTTCTTGAAATTCCTGAGCACTTTAGAGGTTTCTATGATAACAGGATTTGATACAATAATCTTATCCGCGCGGTTCAATGCCCATCTGTCAAACCATGCGATAGCTGTTGAAATGACTCTTTGCCTTACTATATCGCTATGATACGTAATGACAATCTTATTCGTGGGTCTTGTAAACCATAAAGCAAAGGTTGCAAGCGGAAACGGCAAATGAATGTGCAGTAGATCATGATTTTTCCATAATCTTTTAAGAAATAATATGAAATCAACCGATACGGGCATGCTGAACAATATAAACAGGCTTCTTGCTTTTGTTACATGAACACCATTTATAGATTCTTTTACGGTTATATGTTTATCATTGCAGGCAAGTACATCTACTGCAAAATCATCTGTGCCGTTTATGCCCTCTGCAAGCTGCTTTATAACCGTCTCTATCCCGCCTACCCATGGATAGTACATTTTGTTTATCTGCAGGATCTTCATCTATTCATCATTTATTACATTCATCAACTGTGCTGCTGAGTTTTTCCATGAAAACCGCTGAACATTCTTATATCCGTTTTCAATAAGTTCTTTTCTCTGTGCATCATCCAATAATTTTTCCATTGCGTTAGTAATGTCCTCAATATTTTCCGGATTGATGTATAATGCACCATCCTGTGCTACCTCGGGCAAAGAAGAGGTATTTGATGCAATAACGGGCGTCCCGATGCTTTGTGCCTCAATCACAGGTATGCCGAAGCCTTCATAGTATGAGGGAAAAGAAAGTGCGATTGCACCTTTATAGATCGCAGACTTCTGCATATCCGATACAAAGCCCGTCTGGATCACATGTTTCTCAAGCCCGAGAGCGTGAATTTCCTTCTCAATATCTATAAATGATGTATCTATCTTACCCGCAAGTACAAGCTGGATATCTGTGTGCTTCCCGGCAAGTAACTTAAAAGCCTTTAATAGACCCGTTATGTTTTTTCTCGGTCTTGTAATCCCAACGTAAAGAAAATATTGGTGTGTAATATTAAATCGGTGTTTTGTCTCATTTATAAAAGCATCATCAACATGCGGGAGTTCCGGTACGGCTGGATACACCACTTTTATCCTTTCTGGTTTTATGTTGTAAAGTTCTATCAACTCATTCTTTGCAAAGTTAGAATCTGTTATGATCGTATCACAGAGGTATTTGCCTGAAATATACATGGACTTTATGTATAGCCTGCCTGCAAGGTTTTTATATTCATTAAACCTGTCATACGCACAGTCATGAATAGTAATTATTTTTTTACCGGTATAAAAGACCGGTATAGACGGCAGTGGTGCAAAGAATTTTGTTATACCCGATTTGAGGAGTTTAAACGGCAAAGCTATCTGTTGATATATGCCCATCTGTATCGTTTTCTCAGGATTTATATTGATTGATTCAACGATCAGATTATCAGCTTTAAGTTTCATCTCTTCCGGCAGATAAGCGGACGCAAAAATCACATATTCATTTTTATGATCAAGCTCTAAAAGCTCGGAGATTAAATGCTTTGCAAACACTTCCGTGCCCTGGTAAGAACGAAATGAAAGAAAGTTAATACCTATTTTCATTAAGCATGCAATTTATTTGAAAACTTTACCTGTTAGTTTTATGTATGCCTCAATGTATTTTTCTCTTGTTCTCTGTATAATATCCTCGGGTAATTCAGGTGTAGGCGGCTTTTTATCCCAGTGGATGGATTCAAGCCAGTCTCTTAAGAACTGCTTGTCAAAACTTTTCTGTGCGCCGCCTGGTTTGTAAGTATCAAGTGGCCAGAATCGCGAAGAATCCGGCGTAAACATTTCATCAATAATCAGCAATTCGCCAACATCTGTCAACCCGAATTCAAATTTTGTATCAGCTATAATGATGCCTTTTGATATCGCATAATCAGAGGCTTTTTTGTATATAGAGATGGATTTCTCAATAACCTGCGATGCGTATTTATTACCAACTATATCTTCGAATTTTTTCAAATCTATATTCTCATCATGACCGGAAACCGCTTTAGTTGATGGAGTAAAAATAGGTTCAGGCAATTTAGAGGATTCTACAAGTCCTTCTTCAATCTTTATCCCGCATATCTTGCCTGTTTGTTTGTATTCTTTCCATCCGGAGCCCGAGAGATATCCTCTTACCACGCACTCTACAGGTAAGGGTTTTGATTTTTTTACGAGCATTGATCTATCCTTTAAAATATCTTCATACCTTTTCAAAATAGCTGGATAATCTTTAACATCAGAGCTTATTACATGGTTCTTGATAATATCCTTTGTAAAATCAAACCAGAAAAGGGAAAGCCCATTAAGTATTTTACCCTTATCTGGTATGCCGTTGGGCATAATGTAATCAAATGCCGATATCCTATCTGTTGTGATAATTATGAGCTTATCATCAAGCTCATATATATCCCTTACTTTCCCCCTGCTTTTTAATTTTACATCCTTTAAATCCGTCTTTAATATTACATTATCTTTCATTATTTTTTTCTCCTGTTACACTGTTTATATTATAAATATAGATTTTTATACCATTGGTCAATTGAAACAGATATTTTTATTGGAAAGATAATTTTGTGAGACAGAAATAAGTTTCTCCCTAATATAAACACTTCTTGAAAAGCTTAATGATAGTTCAACACCGGTATTCATATTTTGAACTATGGTTATTTATTCTAATAATATATTGAAAAACAAGTATAATTTTACATAAAGCTAATTCTTGACAATAATACTTATATTTATATAATTATATCATGGAGATATAGATGATAACAAAAGAAATAATAGTTAAAAATGAGATAGACGAATTTAAACACCAGATAGAAAGATTTTTATCAGGGACTATCAACGAAGATAAATTCAAATCTATAAGACTGGCTCACGGGATTTATGGTCAGAGACAGCCTGGATTTTACATGATAAGAACGAAACTCCCTCAGGGCAGAATGTTCGATTACCAAATTGAACGAATCTCCGATATTGTCCAGCAGTATGCACGTGGATTGGCACACCTTACAACGAGGCATGATATTCAGATGCACTGGGTTGATTTAAAAAATGTACCGGACGTTTTGTATTCACTCACAGAAGTGGGTATAACCACAAGGGAGTCGTGCGGCAATGCGGTAAGAAATGTAACTGCCTGTCCGTATGCGGGTATATGTGCAAAAGAGATTTTTGATATATCAAACATTGCACGTAATACAACATTACATTTTTTAAGAAATCCAATCAGCCAAAACCTGCCAAGAAAATTCAAGATCTCTTTTAACGGCTGTGAAGAAGACTGCTCGTATAGCCGTATTAATGACATAGGTTTTATAGCGGTATATAAAGATGATAAGCCGGGATTCAGGGTATATGTTGGCGGCGGTCTTGGCGGCCATCCAAGAACTGCATATTTGCTTAAAGATTTTATTCCCGTTAGTGATGTGCTTTATTATACGGATGCAATTGTAAGGGTATTTGATAGACACGGAAACAGGAATAACAGAAATAAGGCAAGGCTAAAATACCTTATTGAAGAAATGGGTTTTGAAGAGGTAAGTATTTTAATAGATAGGGAGTATTCATCCGTTAAAGAGATATACGCTGATCAAAAAGATCTGGACGTCGAGCCGATAGACCGCAAAAGTGATAACCACGAGGAAGCCGTGTTTGATGATAAGATTTCAGAATGGATCAGGCATTATGCTATAAAGCAAAGACAGGAAGATTATTATGCGGTAGTTATCGATATTCCGTATGGAGATATAACGGCGAAACAGCTTAAAGATATAGCAAAACTTTCACAGGATTACGGCAGCGGCGAATTAAGAACAACACTGGATCAGAACTTTGTAATTCCATGGGTAAAACAGGAAAATCTCAACTCGATTTACCGGGAGATCAATGATTTATGTTTTTATGCGGATACATTGATGTGCAATATTGTATCATGCCCCGGTGCAAAAACATGTAATCTCGGTATTGCACGCTCTCAGAGCCTGTCAATGGCAATACACGATCGGCTAAAAACGCATTCGAATGTGGATCTCTCAGATATAACAATCAGGGTCTGCGGGTGTCCTAATTCGTGTGCACAGCATTGGACCGGAAATATTGGATTTAGCGGATTGGCCCGCCGTGTCGGTGAAAAACATGCACCCTTCTATCAGGTTTATCTCGGTGGGCACGCTAACGAAAATGGTTTTAGCTTTGCAAAGCCTTTTATTAAAGTGCCTGCAAAGAATGTACCGGTGTTAACGGATGCCATCCTTGAGTCTTATACAAAAACAAAACAAAAAAATGAGATATTCAATTCATGGGTTAATCGTTATGAAAAAAGACTTCTTGAAGATGTATTAACGTATTCGTATCTTCCCGAATATGAGAAATCACCCGAGTTTTATTATGATTATGGTATGGATGAGCCATTCAGTATAAAGAATATCGGGAAAGGAGAATGTGCAGGCGGCGTAGTTGATATGATAGAGATATACCTTAACAGGGCGGAAACAAAGGCAATGGATGCAAATACTTATGCAAATAGAATGGCGTACGAGCAATCACTGGAACAGGCAAGGTTTGCAATTACCTATGCAATACAATCATTGCTTATTATGAAGGGTATAGATCCGGAATCAACCACTACAGATGATATGGCATCTCATGTTGAAGGACTCAAACAGGAACATATTATAGATGATGCGGTTGCAAATATTTACAAGATAGTCAATCGTTCTCCTCATAAAGAGGACGCTGTACAGATTATCAAGGACGTTATGAGGGCTATACACAGTATAAGAAAGTCATCAGAGGCTTTTGATGAGGCATTGCTTGGAAGTAGACCTATAACAGGAATAAATAAAGTAGAGGTGAAACTTATGCGGGATACTCTGGATTTGAAAGGTATAAAATGTCCCTTTAACTATGTAAAGGCTAAATTGAAATTGGAAGAGTTAACAAGCGGGGATGAACTCGAGGTATACCTGGATGAAGGCGAACCGATAGAGAATGTTCCACGCAGTATTGAAGATGATGGGAATACGGTTCTATCCATAGATAAGGTAGACGATACGCATTACAGAGTTGTTGTAAAAAAGGCGTAGATATTAACATTTCCTAAATTAATATCGCAGCTTTTTTAGGGATAAATATCCACAGGAACAGTGTTGGATAATGGCGACTTTGTGAGCAGAACTTTTGCCATCTCTCCGTCTCCGTTCATAAAGCAATACTGTAATTCTTAAACTGCCACCCAATAAGAGGACCATGTGGGTTTTGTTTAAAGGGTATCCCCGGTTTGTCAAAATAAATGCCGGTATCTTGTAAAAAAAAGTATACTGCGATGTATGATGGAGCCGTTATTTTGCGGCTGGTGTCAGGATCCAGAGATTCAATTTTTGCCTTGCTTTCTCCAAGATGCCGGCAGGCAATTTTAAGGTGTCAAGTGAAACAACGGCAGGTACGAGATCTGCCTGGTTCAACACCTCCGCACGCAGCCCGAAACCGTCAAAGACGGTAAATAACTGTTGCTCGTTGTCAAACATGGTTCTGTGAAGCTGCCGTCCTGTCAATTCTGCAATTGCTTTCCCAACCCGGCGGCGATGGGGAAAAGTCCAGGCGCTGTCCCCCTTCAATAAAAAATCCGGTGTAATCCATATTCCTCCAAATTTCATCAAAATGTGCCTTACATTCCTTACGACCGTTTCCATTTCATGGATGGTCAGATACGGGAACAATCCTTCACTGATAACGGCAACGGGCAGGTCGTTCCGGAAATGTTTTATTGCGGATACGAGCTGATGCAGGTCAAGTGCATTTGCCGCGGACAGACGGAAGTTGCCGTTATCAGCCAATGAATACTTTTGCCGGAGCATGGAGACGAGTGCAATTTTTTCGTCCGTCAATTCCTCGAGGTCTGTTTCAACATACGAGATATCAGTGTCCTGCGTTAAATTCAGCCCGCGTAAAGAGATGCCGCTTGCCAATTCAAGGACTTGCTTCATCCTTTTTCTGCGAACAGTTTTCAAAATACTTTTATAGCGGACCTCAAAAAGTGGCGCATACCAGCTTATTTCATCCGTGGTTATTTGATTTTTACTGAGAAATGTCTCAATGGTTTTGTTGGCGTCTATAAATTCGGCAATATCTTTCGCAAAAGGAATATCCGAGTACTGTCTCCAGTAGGCGACGAATTTTGCTGTCATACCGACCTTGTTAAAACTTTTCATAAGCCTCCTAATCAACGTTCACAAACCCTTACAATTTCTTCTGTCTGGAAGCATCCAGAAGAAATGATATGTTTGAATTATTTTGTAAATCTATTTTTAATAATATCAGTTATAACATCTATTGGTATACCCTGAACAATCTTAGGTGTGCCAAGCTTTTTAAGTAATACAAATTTATTTTTACCGTTCACAAATTTTTTATCTTTCCAGAAAAAATGCATTATGGTGTTAATATTGTGAGGCGGACTCTACAGCGGTAACCCGATTTTTAACAGAAGATTCTCTACTCTATCAGCTACACTCTTATCCAAGAAGCCTAATTTTACAGCAATATCATTTGCACAAACCATACCTATAGATATTGCCTCTCCATGTCTGTATGCATATTGTGAGGCGGACTCTACAGCGTGTCCTATTGTATGTCCATAATTAAGGACAATTCTTATATTTTTTTTATCAAATTCATCTCTTTTAACAAGATCTGCTTTTATCGAATAGCCATCAATTACGATTTTCTGGATTGCTTTCGTGTCCAAAGAGAAAATTTGGTTTAGATGGTCTTCGAGGAATTTAAATAATTCTGGAGAAGAAATTACACCATATTTAACTACTTCCGCCAATCCTGATTTGAGTTCCCTTTTATTTAAAGTTTTTAATAAATCTAAATCCGCATATACCAACTGCGGTTGATAAAAAGAACCTATAACGTTTTTTACAGAAGCAAAGTTTACCCCCACTTTCCCGCCTATTCCGCAATCTACGAAAGCCAATAATGTAGTCGGTACTTGTATATATCCACTTCCTCTATTGTATGTTGAGGCTACAAAACCTCCCAGATCCCCAATAACACCTCCACCCAAATTAAGAACAAAAACCTTTTTATCATCAGTTTTATTAAATTGGACAATCTTACCTGTTAATCTGATCCATGATTTTTCATTTTTGTATCTTTCACCATCTGGTACAAGATTAATAGATATATCTTTGATTCCTGATTTTTTTAAACTATTAACAATTGGAGTTAGATATAGCTTCCCTATTTTGGGGCTTGTAATGATAAAAGCACTGTTCCCGATATTCAACTTCTTAATGTGCAATCCAATTTGGTTTAATATATTATGATCTATTAGGATGTCGTACTTTTTTCCACTTTCGCTTTGAACACATATTTTTTTCAAATCGCCGTACCCCCTTCTTTAATAGCTATATTAAAGGTATTGAAAATCATTATCATACCTTCTTACTAAGGTATCAGAAATCTTAATAGCTATATTACAAGGCATTATTTTATCCAACTTCTAATTGTCAATATATTTCGTTATACCTAATATGTGCCTCTTATACATTACTTTCAATGGGATTCCGTTAAAGGTTGAAGGTATTCGTATTAAAACGCTTTCGTATACCTTGTATACATACTAATTTTAGCCTGTGCTTATTTTGTGCTTGTTTCGTGTCAGTAAAAGGGCATAATTGATGTTAAAGCGTGATAACAGATAATAATGCATGGAATAGCGCAAAGCCTGTATCCATGCGGGTTTGTAACCAACAACCCCTATAAACCAGAACCTTATAAAACATGGCGGTGCAGGGAATCGAACCCCGGACATAGGGCTTATGAGACCCCCGCTCTGCCAACTGAGCTACACCGCCAGAGAAAACATATTTTTTATTCATAAATTCTAAAGGTGTCAAGTAAACAGCATCCTTCCACTTTCACTATACTGCCTTTAGGACACAATTAACCGCAAAAAAGCATTTGAAAATATAATGTTTTAATATTATAAATGAAGGTGTGATTTTTACGCAAACTTATGAAGCAAAATATACACGATAAATATGATTATCTCAAAACTTTTATAGGTAATCTTGGTAATGCCGTTATTGCATTTTCAGGCGGGGTCGATTCAACCTTTTTGCTGAAAGTCGCATACAATATGCTTGGTGATAGTGTAATCGCGATTACTGCTGTCTCACCAACTTATCCATCAATAGAGCTTGAAGATGCCAGAACTCTTGCAAAGGCTATAGGTGTAAAACATGTACTTGTTAAAACCGGGGAATTTGAAGATGAGGCATACCTTGCAAATACGCCGGACAGATGCTTCTTTTGCAAACAGGACCTTTTTTTAATATTAAGAGAAGAAGCTGATAAGGCAGGCATAGAACACATAATATACGGTGCAAACGCAGATGATCTTAAAGATTTTCGCCCTGGAATGAAAGCAGCAAAAAAAGCCAATGCCATTGCTCCACTTTTAGAGGCAGGTTTAACAAAGGATGAAATTAGGATACTGAGTAAAGAACTCGGGCTATCAATATGGGATAAACCTTCTTTTGCGTGCCTTGCTTCAAGGGTACCTTACGGGACAAGGATCACCGAAAAGGTTTTGAGCAGGATAGAGCATGGAGAGGAACTTTTAAGAAATCTGGGTTTCAAGCAATTAAGATTAAGGTATCATGGTGATATAGCAAGGATTGAGGTTTTGCCTGAAGATATATCCGGTATCGTAAAACAGGAGACAAGGGTACAGATTCTAAAAGGCTTAAAAAAGCTTGGATTCAAATATGTAACAATTGATCTTGAAGGCTATCGTACAGGCAGCATGAATCCACCAAAATAGTTTAAAACCTTTTTCCCCTATTTCACTTTTTTCTTGTATTCAATTTTGTCAGCACAATAATTACCACAAACACAAAAACAGAAAAAACAAAATCTGAAGGTGTGAAACCATACAACCCTAAATATTTAAGTATCGCAATTAACATAGTAGCTTTTAATACACATAAATCAAGATTGAATCAAATGTTTTGTAAACATATACCGTATGCTAATAAGATTGAAATTTGATAATCAATTTGATATGCCTTATTAAAAGGAGACAATATGAAATCATTTTTAATCACCTTTTGTAGTTTAATGCTGTTTACAGGAATTTCTTATGCTCAGGTAACAATAACGGGACAAAACGGCTCAATAAATGTTCCATCCGCTTTTGTAGAAAAAGGGGTTGCCCGTATCGCCGTTTATAACAGCTATTACTCTCAAACGAATATGTTTATTCCTAATGGTAAACTCGAGAACGATACGGTCTATGGAGCAATCTCTTACGCTCCTCTAAAATACATCGATATATCCATTGGTTCTCTTGATTCATCAAGCCTTGTTGATTCATCACAGAGCCTGCATTACAGCGGAGACCTTAGGTTGGGGATAAAGGGCAGTTATGAGGTTATACCCAGTTTAAGCATCGGTGCATTAGCGGAGGTATTAGCGTACAGTAAGGTAACCGACATCGGGTATAATGGTAAGGCAGCAAGTTATACCTTGAGTTTGCTTGTTTCCTATAATATGAAGAGATCATCAATAGGCTTCCCTTTGATTGCAAATCTAAGAATAGGACATCTATGGGACAACACCCAAAATCTCCTCACCAGGGATGAGGATAGTCTAATCTCACCTATTGGCAAGTATGCTATGGGCATCAGAGGAGATAATCTTACCATACTCGGCCTTTCTTTGCTGTTTCCTTTGCCAAAGTACTATATCGAACCATTAATAGAATTAACCTCCCAATTTGCTAACAAGTATGGTTCATATTCGTTAACCGACCAATCATACGGTAGTGCGTCTTTCCATGAAAATCCTCTTTATTTAACACTCGGTTTAAATGTATTTACACCTGTTAAAGGATTGGATGTAACATTGGGCTCCGGTATCTCCCTATCAAAGCAGCTTACACTAACACAAACATCAGGCAGTCCTGTTTATATAACGCCGCGGACAATATGGATTGCAGGCATAAGCTATTGCATCGGAGAATGAGAGGGATTTATTAAATATATGTAAGCAAACGCACAAGTTTGTCAGTAAGGTTTACGTGCTAAAACAAAAATCTGTGTTATGGTGAATCCATGAAGGCAATGATACTTGCAGCAGGCTTTGGTGTTAGATTGAAGCCAATAACAGATATAATCCCAAAACCGCTTATAAAGATCAAAGATAAACCCGTTATTGAGTACGTTCTTGAACAGGTAAAAAATGCAGGCATCCACGATGTTATCATCAATCTTCACCACCTTGGGGATATGATAAAATTTACACTCGGCAACGGTGAAAGATTCGGCTTATCCCTGCATTATTCTTATGAACCCGAGATAAAAGGCACTGCAGGCGCATTACTCTGGGCTAAAAAGTATCTTGATGAGCCGTTTTTTCTTATCAATGGGGATATTCTCTTTAATGTTGCTCTCAGCATTTTGCCGCAAATCCTTAATAATAAACACGCTGACGCTGTTATGGTGGTTCACCCGGCTGATGAGACCGAACATAAGATATCTAATGTATTTATAGACAAGCAGGGTTATGTAAAAAGCCTTTTTAAACCATATCCCGAAACAAGATCGTACGTGTTTACAGGCATACAATTACTCAAACCCGATGCTCTAAACTACATCCCTGAAGACGTAAAACAGCCTTCTACAACAACTCACATGTATCCTGAAATGTTAAAACACGGCAGTTTAATAGCGTGTTATATACATGATGGCTTATGGATTGATATCGGAGACACTAAAAGGCTTGGGTATGCCAGAAATGTCATAAAATAAGTATTAATCCAAATAATACATTCAGAAATACCGCCACCTGATCCAGTAAGGCCAAAAACTGCACACCCTGGTTTCAACGTTAATACAGCAGTGACCTTAAAATATAAAAGAGATTTTGAATAACATTATGACTTGACTAAGATTAATATATTTAATACGCAAATAACAGGGGATAAAGATGATAAAACACATACTTGTTGTAGTAGACGGATCCGAGTATAGCAGTACTGCTATATCCTACGGGTTATATCTTTCAAAAAGATTGCACGCAAATCTGTATTTTCAGCATGTCATTGATATAGTATTTTTAGAAAATCCATTCCTTCACGATATATCAGGAGCAATGGGTTTTGAGCCATTTATAGACTTTTCCGGAAAGGTTACGGAGATATTAAAAGAAAGAGGCAAACAAATACTCTTGGATGCAGAAAAACAATGCAATGATGAAGGACTTAAATGCACAACATACCTTGACACAGGTATAGTAACAAAAGAGATATGTGAGAGAGAAAAACTTGTAGATATGGTAATAGTAGGTCAAAAAGGTGTAAATGCGCAGTTTGATAGAAAGATGCTCGGTTCTACTACAGAAGGACTTTCAAGAAGGACAACAAAACCTTTATTTATTTGCCCTAAAGACTTTAAGGACATAAACAGCATCATGTTAGCCTACGATGATAGCAATGCTGCCAAAAATGCCATCGGCTTTGCTGCGTCGTTCTGTAAAGAACTAAACCTCAGGCTAAGTGTCATTACCATAAATAAAGATGAGACATCAGGCAGAGAGATTTTAAGCAAAGCTTTGTCTTATATTCAACCTTATAATATAAATTATGAAACGATTATTAAAAACGGTAGTGCTGAAAAGGAATTAACGGGTATAATGACACAGGATGCTTATGACCTTTTAATCATGGGGTCTCATGGTCATTCAAGGATCGTAGAAATGGTGCTTGGCAGCACAGCAGAATATGTAATACGGAATACTGCTAAACCCGTTATTGTGGTAAAGGCTTAAAGGAGGATAAGAGAGTGAAAATAGGTATAAACGGTTATGGAAGGATAGGCAGGATTGTTCACAGAATAACCTTGCAAAGGAAAGACATGGAGGTCGTTTCCATTAATGATATTACGGATTCCAAAACGCTCGCACATCTATTAAAATACGATTCCGTTCACGGGACACTAAATACCCAAGTATCTCATACGGATAACTCAATAATAGTTAACGGCCGTGAAATCAAGATAACATCGTATAGGGACCCGAAGGATATTCCATGGAGGTCTCTGGGCGTTGAGCTTGTTGTCGAGAGTTCCGGGCTATTTACGGATAGAGAGAAGGCACAATTACATTTTAACGGCGGCGTAAAAAAGGTCGTTATATCGGCTCCTGCAAAAGACCCGGATATAACAATCGTTTTAGGTGTCAATCATAAGGATTATGATCCAAAAAAACATAATATCGTATCTAACGCTTCATGCACAACAAACGGATTGGCACCCGTTGTAAAGGTTTTGAATGACAGCCTCGGGATTGAGAGCGGATTTATGACTACAATTCACTCTTATACGAATGATCAAAGGATACTCGATCTGCCACACAAAGATCTTAGAAGGGCAAGGGCAGCTGCGATATCAATGATCCCTACAACAACAGGGGCCGCAAAGGCACTGCATCTCGTAATCCCCGAGATGAAAGGTAAGCTCGATGGTATCTCTATTAGGGTTCCGACGTTTGACGTGTCAATAGTTGATCTGTCTGCAATTGTAAAAAAATCTACCACAGTTGAAGAGGTGAATACGATATTTAAGTCTGCATCAGAGAAATCGATGAAAGGCATACTCGGCTATTCGGAAGAGCCTCTTGTATCTATAGATCACAGAGGTACATCCTATTCTACAGTTTTTGATTCTCTCTTAACAAAGGTTGTAAATGGTAATCTTGTAAAAGTCTTTTCATGGTATGATAATGAATGGGGATTCTCTACGAGAATGGTTGATCTGATAGAGTTGGTAGGGGGCGGGATATAGCATGCCTATAAATTTTCATGATCTGAGATATATTGATAACATCAATATAAAAAAGAAGAGACTTTTTATAAGGGTAGATTTTAATGTCCCGCTCACCGAGGACGGTGCAATATCCGACGATACGAGAATCAGAAGTGTACTGCCGACTATAAACTATGCACTCGATGAAGGTGCATCCATAGTACTCGCTTCACACATGGACAGACCAAGAGGCAAAAAGACCCCAAAATTCTCTTTGCAGGTTGTTGCGAAAAGGCTGTCCAGACTTCTTGATAAGGAAGTCATCTTTTTGGATGATTGCATAGGAGAGGAAGTAGAAAAGCACAAACAGCACCTTGGCGAGGAGGAGATACTTTTACTTGAAAATCTAAGATTTAATCCGGGTGAGGAACAGAACGACGATGGTTTTGCAAAAGAGCTTGCACAGGATATCGATATTTATATTAACGACGCATTTGCAGTAGCTCATAGAAATCATGCAAGCGTATCGGCGATAACAAAGTTTGCTCCAGAGTGCGCTGCCGGGTTCTTGATGAAAAAGGAATTGAATTACTTTTCAAAGGCAACCGAAAATCCCTTGAGACCATTTGTTGCAATCATAGGCGGTGCAAAGGTTTCAAGCAAACTCGGTGCTATGTCAAACCTTCTCGATAAGGTCGATAAGTTAATCATAGGCGGAGGCATGGCATTCACTTTTTTAAAGGCATTAGGCTATGAGATAGGGAACTCTATTGTAGAAAATGACATATTGAATGTTGCTTATGACATTATGAAGAAGGCAAAAGACAAGGGTGTGAAATTGTACCTGCCTGTTGATTGTGTTGTAGCAAATAAATTTGCTGTAACAGCAGAATCAAAGATTGTACCAATACAGGAAATCCCAAAGGACTGGATAGGAATGGATATCGGCCCTGCCACAAATCTTGTCTTTTCGCAGGCTATAAACGGGGCCAAAACCATTATATGGAACGGACCAATGGGTGTGTTCGAGATGGAAAACTTTGCAAGAGGGACCCTCTTAATGGTAACGCATGTTGCAAATTCTTATGCACTTACGATAGTTGGAGGAGGAGATACTGATGTTGCAGTACAGAGGGCAGGAGAAAATGCAAACATCTCTTACATATCAACAGGAGGCGGTGCATTCCTTGAATTGCTTGAAGGCAAAGAATTGCCTGCGTTAAAAGCTTTGGAAACTGCAATCAAGAATAAGAACAACTAATGAAACCAAAACCACTAATTGCAGGAAACTGGAAACTTAACAAAGGTCCTTCTGAGGCGCACGCCTTTTCAAAGGCGTTATCGGAAGGAATAAGTACAGTTGTCTCACAGACAATTGATATTATTATTGCACCCCCTTTTGTATCATTATCAAAGGCAAAAGGTGATGGGTTCTATCTTGCAGCGCAGAATGTTTACTGGGAAGAAAAAGGTGCCTTTACCGGAGAGATATCATCGTCAATGCTAAAGGAACTTGGCGTGAGCTACTGTATTGTAGGGCATTCAGAAAGAAGGCTATATTTTAACGAGACGGATAGGATGATAAACCTGAAAGCGCTGGCACTTATAGACAATAGACTTATTCCTGTAGTATGCATTGGGGAAAAGATGGAGGACCGGAAAAAGGGTGTAACAAATGAGTTTGTAACGTTTCAGCTTTCTTCTGCTTTATTTGGGTTAACAATAAAAAATCCTGATGAGCTTGTGATTGCCTACGAGCCTGTATGGGCAATCGGCACCGGTGTTGTCGCAACACCTGAGCAGGCACAGGCGGTACACGAAACTATTAGAGAATACCTTTGTGGAAGGTTCGGTAGAGACATAGGCTCAAATATCCGTATACTTTACGGCGGCAGTGTAAATCAGGACAACATAGCAGGTCTTATCAAGCAGAAGGACATAAATGGTGCATTAATTGGTGGTGCAAGTCTTGACCTTAACGTTTTTTTAAATATAATAGATCAGGTTTATAAAAAGGAGATTTAATATGTATACATGGCTTGTGATTGTACACATAATAATTGCTGTTATTATTGTAATTGCAGTGCTTTTACAGGTTGGTAAAGGTGCTGGAATGGGCGCTGCATTTGGCGGTTCAAGCGAAAGTTTTTTCGGTTCAAGCGGACCTGGAAATTTTCTTGAAAAACTGACCATTATTGCCGGTATCCTGTTTATAGTAACATCACTGGTGCTTTCGTATATAACACCAGGGGTAAGGGGAGGCAGTAACAAGCTATTCAACGAGATGCCTGCTCCGACCAGCTCAATGCCAGTGCAACGCAATCAGCCTGCTTTACCGGTAACATCCACAACTGCCCCAAAATAAATTATTTGGATTAGTTGCCGTAAAACGTGCGGGTTGTAAAACGTTGATTACAGCTTAATACTGTGGAAATGATAGAAAATGGTATAGTCAGCCTATGCAGGCAGCGGTATATATTTACATAAGCCGAAGTGGTGGAATTTGGTAGACACACCATCTTGAGGGGGTGGCGGGTAACACCGTGCGGGTTCGAGTCCCGCCTTCGGCATTCACTTTAAGGTCTTGAAAAGCAGGGTTAATTCCGTGTAAACCATTTTGTAGACTGCATTTGTGGGTTTCTATGTGTTATCCGATTTTAGCCGATGGTATCTCATGCTGTCCCATGTTTTTGGAACAAAAAGTGGAACAGTGACTTATACGAGATAAGCCATTTTTTTTGTAAGCAGGTGATGTCTTGCTACCCCTACCTTGCGAATGGCGATATATCCTTAGTGGCTGCTGCACCTTTGGGGTTTAAGATCAACACAATGCCTGACCGCAGCTTGTTAATATTATTCATGTCTATGATAAACAGGGTGTTGTTATTTGACTCCATCTTTCTTATTGTTTTTGCCAATTCTTTGTCAATGGCAAGTTCTTCTTCAAATCGCACAAATGCATCCACTACAATTTATAGCGACATAAAAACCGTCTGTTTGAGCGAGAGTAACCCACCTGTAAGGGTGGAGGTGAAAGCAAGGCACAGGAAAACGGGGCGGGCACGAAGCTCAAAAAAGTAATACTTCTGCTGTTAAGCGGTGCAGATTCATTTTTTGCTGTCTTCTAAGGCTTTAAAACGTATTGCACCAAAGGGAAGGCTGTCATTTATTATCCTAAAAACTCCAATTGAAGTTAAAAAAAACAATCTGTGACTTTTTGAGTGGTATAGATTTGCACAAAGGAGGAGAGGATGCTCAAATTGATATTTCAAAAATTCTCATTTAACACAAATAACTATAATGTGATCCATATCATACACGATTTTAATTTGCTTTCCTATACCGAATTAACAGGAGGTTACAATGAAGACAAAGGCATTTAGTAAACTAATTATTCTTAGTATGCTTGCCATGATGGTTGTGTCAGGGTGCAGCGGATCGAAGGGATCAACCGGCGCACCAGGCGCACCAGGTTCCCAGGGATCACAAGGATCAACAGGTGCAACAGGTCCTTTAAGTCCTGCACCGGTTATCGCAGGATTGGATCCGACAATGGCATCATTCAACACAATCATAACAGTCAATGGTTCTAATTTCACAACGACACCAACGGTTTACTGTGACGGCTCACCGGCAATGTTAATGAGCTATAGTGCAACACAGATCACCGTTACAGGATGCGGCAATTCATCGTCATCTTTACCTTATCAGGCAAGCGTGGCAGTGCTTGTCAATAAGCAGATGAGCAATTCAATCAACGAATGGCTAGTTCCGTCCGGCTATATCATGCAGTTTCCTGCAGCGTCTTTGACAGGCCCACAGGGTGTGGTATACGATAGTGCAACCGGCAAGCTCTACGTAGCTGACAACGCAGGCGTATTCGCGGTTGACAATGCAACTGGTTGGACAACAAAGATAGTACCGGCAACAGCATCCTGCGCAAACTGCACACTTGCGGATCCGGCGGGCATCACGATGGACAACAGCGGCAATCTGATAGTAACAGACCGCTTCAACAACACCCTTGTCGGTATCAATCCTACTACAAGCGAGACATGGTATGTGCTTGGTCCTGGCAATGGACTGCTGAGTACCCCTATTGGCGTAACCTATTCAAATTCAAACGGTGATCTGTACGTAGCGAACAGCGGTGCAACAAATAGAATCACACAAATTAGTACCACAACCTTGAGTGCTGTAAACCTTACGCTAAACGTGGCCCTCCCATCAGGCCCTTTTGGTATTACAGCAGATGGAAGCGGAAACCTCTATGTTGCGTGCCAGACGAACAATACAATATATAAAATTGCAGTATCATCAGGTACTAACGGTACCGTCACAAACAGCAGCATTACCGGACTTACGGCACCTTATGGTATCAGTATATCAGGAACATCTATGCTGGTAACCAGAAATTCAAATCAGACCCTATATACCGCACCTGTTGCCGGCGGACCTGCAAGCACGATGTGCGCTGATTTCTCACCATGGGAAACACACGCGAATTCGTCCATCATACCTGACGGGGCTGGAGGTATATTTGTCGGTGATGTGTCTGATGCTATTGTGTACCACGTCAACAGCGCATGCAATACCAGTACGTATGCACAAGGCTTCGCAACCCCTTATGATTTGACGTACGCCAACGGCTCTATTTATGCCGTAAACAGCTGGTTTCCTGAACCCTATGGAGACAGCATATTCGAAATAAGGTCTGATGGGACCATGAGGGTGCTTGCGCAGATTGAGGGTTTCGGCGCTTCGGTCATAGCAAACCCTACAGGGAATATTACCGTGGGTTCATTTGATGGCAGTGTTATCAATGTTTCTTCGACAGGTGTTACAAGCACAGTCTTTCAACTGGGCACATTTAACATGGGGGTATCTGGCATTGCATATGATAACAGCGGTAACCTGTTCATAAACAACAGCGGTACTATTGCTAAGTGGGACGGCACAACGCTGACTCCCAGTTTTGCAACAGGAACAGGCCAATATCAGATAGCGTATAATAATGGCTATATCTATGTAAGTGACTATAATAATAGCAGAATAGATAGAGTAAGCGCGTCTGCAACTGCCGGAGGGGCGGTAAGTATATATATCCCCTCAACAGCCGGGTTTAGTGGCCCGGAAGGTATAGGCTTTGATATATTCGGTAACTTCTATATTGCAGATTACAGCAATAACGGATTGTTCCGCGTAGACCCGCAAGCACATGTAACAGCCCTTGTACCGCCTGCTGCAAAACTTTTGACAAATCCGAACGGCATTGCAATACCGCCGTCACAACTTATCTACACAGTTCAAGAGGGTTCAACGGGTTCAATAATGTGGGTGATTGCACCGTAAAGGGGAAAGTTAAACATTTATATGCAGGGGCAGGCACCAATGTGCCTGCCCCTTTTTATTTGTTTTAATCATCACAAAAGAACAACCCCTTCTTTCCCACTTTTCTGGGGGATGATGCCGAACCAGGGGCGGGGCTTTGCCCCGCCCCCTTTTTGTGCGCCCTTATTGTAACTTTTTCAAAAAATGCTCTACTGTTTTTCCAAAGATAAATAAAGAGGTATCTTTGGGTGAATTTTTAATAGCAATGTCCGAAATATGTCTCAACTCTTCTTTCTTTAACTTATATTTTTTCGCTACAAAAAGTGCATCCTGTATGTCCACCTCTGTTGCCCTTCTTAATTTGGCTATAACAAAATGCAATGGATAAAGGTCATAACCAAGCCAAGATTTATATGAAGGAGACGTTAAATTCTACAAATTTGGGAATAGACAAGTGTCTCAAAATCGTTGACACATTCCGCTTTTAATAGTGCCGGCCACGGCGCTTTTTAACTTCTTCGGTTTGTTTGATACTGGTTTTCTCTTTCGTAGAAATAGCTCGTGTCTCTTGCAACTTATTTAAAAAGTACGCTACTGTTTTTTTGAACATAAACAGGGCGTTGTCTTTAGGTGAATTTATGATAGCAAGGTCTGCATCTTTGCGCAGCTCTTCTGTATTCAATTTATATTTCTGTGCTACGAAAAGAGCGTCTTGTATGTCTATTTCTGTTGCCCTTCTTAATTTGGATATAATAAAATCTGATGGATGAAGCACCTTAACCGTAAGAGTAGGGTCATGGTAAATAGAAATAGCTTTTTTCCTGTAATCTGGTGGCATAGAGACAACACCCCAGCGTGAAATGTCTTCCCCTATGTCCGAATAAATACCTTTGCTTTCTAAATAATCATGTAGTTTGTCTGCATCACAACCTTTTACTTCCGCATCCAGGTCCATGGTCATTCTATTTTTTTTCCCGTAGTATTCCATTGCAATCCCGCCCAGAATGATTATCTCAAGGCTTAAATGTTCCTTCTTGATAAATTCTTTAAGTGATTCAATAGTTGTATCTAAGTTAAGAGACATTACGTAATACCTCTATAAACTTTCTGTACTCTCTCATATCAAACACACCCTTGCTCGGTTTTAATGCTTTTCTTTGTATTCCACAAATCCCCATAAGTGTTTTAAAATTGGCATACCAGATACTTGCTTTCCTGTAATTTTTTCTCAATGCCGGTATATGTAAATATTCTTCCCAGGGTACATTGTCATTCACAAGAATTTCAAGCCACAGCATATCGAGAGCGGTTTTGTCCTTTAAAACATCGTGGATGTTTTTATATTTTCTCCCTGTGTAAAAAGAGAGAATCTTTGTCCAGTTTTTTTCTTCCTTATCCATAATGTCGTTATCATAGTAAAGCAACCGGCATAAATCAACTCAACTTACCCGAAAGCTCCTCAGAGGGCATAAACATTTTGGTGTTATTATAGGAGAGGTAACATGAATGGGCGTTCGCCGCACCCCCCCCGCCTATGTCGGGAGGGTCAAGGCGAACTCTATGATTAACCTGTTCCATACCGACGAAAAATCCACGCTGTTTACGTAGTGGTCCTTCAATTGCCCTGTTTTCGTTGAGACCACCTCGCTTTTTTATCTGTTAAAGCCGAGTCAATATGTCAGTTAATTACCAAGTGAAAATGTCAGTAAGCTTATGCATTAGCCGGCCATTTTCAATTTCCCTCAATGTCATGCTGAGGGTTTCCCTACCTCTATCTATGCCTTCTTCTTTGAAAAGAAGCTCTTTCATATGGGTATCTTTTACATCCCGGTATTTACTCTTAGCAAGCGTGATAACCTTTTCCTTTATACTTTCCTCAAGCCTAAATGGGCTTTGCTTACCCCTGTTTTTATGGAGAAGCCCTTCTATCCCTTGTTCCCGCATCCGCCTCAGCATACGAAATATCTGTCTGAAAGACCTCTAAAATCTTTCATTCCTCAGAGAATCCATGCAGAAGCGGCGGCATGTCGGCGCCAGAAACATTTTTCACAATAAAACCTTCTGTATCTTATTTTTTGTGGATTGTGCAATGTGTAGCCCTGCCCCCCGGTCCTTACAGAGCTATAAGCAGATTCATCATGCGGCCGACAGGATTATAAGATTATAAGGTGACACCTGGCTCCGCTCCCACGCTACTCTTTCTTAAAACGTATATTGGAGGCCGATGATCCAGTATATATCCATCCTGAAGATCCCGGGGGGCGGAGTGCGGTTATATTCGATGATATTTGATACCTTGAGGGCCAGGTTCCCTGCCAGCGACGATGAGATACTCGCTTCGTTTCGTGTCGTATAGTTATCTGTCCTGTCGAGCCTGTCATACAGAACGAAATATTCGGAAAAGTGCACCGCCTTTCCGAGGGCCCACAGAAACGTGCCGGCAGCACGCAGGGTACTCCACGAGCCGTCCTTCCCGACAAAATGGTCCTCGGTAAAATAAGAGTAACCAGCTTCCACCGAAAGGGTGCTCGAAGGAATGCTCCATACCTGATATCCTATGCCGGGGCCCTCAGCAGTGCGCAGACGCAAGTCCCTGAATTTATCCGAAAGCATCTCCATGTCCGCATACCCGTAAAAATAATCCGTAAAAAGGTGCTCATATTTTGCCGAGCCATAGACGTTCCGGGCAGACATTATTCCTGCGCTCTGTGCGTAGTTATAGAGGAAACGGATACCGGCATTGTCCCATGATCCCTTCCACAGGACATTTCCACCGATGGATGCATTCAACACGTGGGCATTGCCGGACTGCGAATTTGCTCCGGCTGTGATTGTTCCGGTCACAGAGCTCGGCGGTGGATTCAATGCCCGAATCTGATCCCAGTTCAGGGTGGAAGGGGATACACCCTGTCCGGTTTGGATCTCGAGTTTCCCGTCACTCCCTACAGCAAATTTCCCCTGCATTGTTTTGCCGTTTTTAAGCTGCACGTTAAGCGGTTTTCCCATGGTAATTTTTTTGATTGTACTTGTCTGCAGGGTAATAGGAGACGAATAGTCCGTGGACATGACGAGTGTGCCTTTGCTTCCTCCGGTGATCTTTCCGGTGATCGTGTCGCCATTCTTGAGCACAACGGTGTCCGCGCAGACGGCCTGCGCACTCAAGGCAAAGACTGACAGAACACTTATGAAAAAAATGTATAATCTTCTTGGCAACATAATTAGTTTTTTCTTTTTTTATACTATTTCGGTTTATATGTCAAGTCAAAAGGGGTCACCCATTTAAAGTGCCTCTATCAAGAGAAAAATTCATCCCTTACATGAGAAACGAAGTTTCTCACGGCTGTTCTGTACTTTGCTGTTATCATCATCTCATAAGAATTGGAAGAATTGGGGGCAGGTAACATGGAAAGCGGCAATCTCCAATAGCCTCTGATATAATCAGAAGCAATAGAATAAGTAGGAGGTGCCGCATGATATCTGTAGGATAGATTTTTCACAAGAAGAATTCCATAGCAGGTGCAGTGGATGTGCATGGTAAACTTGTAAAAGAGAGCCGGATCGAAGGGAACACACCTGCTGGATTCGAGCTGTTTATACAATCGTTGAATGATCTCTGTAAAGTAGTACTCGAAGCGTGTTGGAACTGGGGATACTTATTTGATCTTCTTGAAGGTATCGCCAGAAGAAATAAAACTCCTTGAATCTATACCCGTAATCGGCACGATATTGTCTCAGGTCATAAGTGTGGAGATTGATGATATTGAGCGATTTACGACATCGAGTAAGCTGTGTGCGTACGCAGGATTAGTTCCAACAACCCATGCCTCTGGCGGTAAGGAATATCATGGACAGTTACTGCCGATGTGCAACAAATGGTTGCGATGGGCATTTGTCGAAGGAGCATGGGTGGCTGTAGGGTGTCCTTCCTAAAACATGGGATGAGCGATGCGACGTTTTACAACTGGGCATCTGAACACAGCGGCATGACTGTCAGTAACCCTCTACGGCCTCTTTCTGCATTATTTACCCGGACATCTATCACGCCAAATTTCTTCAGGGCTTCTTTTTTCAGGTTATCAATATCCGTTCTTTTTATTATATACGTGCGTACAACAAGTGTACAGTCCCCGGATAAGGCTGCTATTGTTTCGAGTCTGGGTACACGTCTCGGGTTCACCAAATCGGATAAACCCGTTCACAATGAGGATTAGGCTTATCATGGCCGGGCTGACGAATAGTTAATGGAGATCACAGGGAAAAATTGACTTCTTAATTGCCGCTTAATCCTTTTTCAAGCTGCTCAATAATATTGACATATTTTTCGTGCACACCTTCACCGAGTTTTTTCTCCCTTTCTTCAAACCTCTCTATAATCTCATCATCAATATCGGCGAGCATCTCATCCGCCATAGGATATAGGATATTATTTTCCTTATCAATGTGCTGTGATAACAATCCGGCATAAGCCTTTGCATTTTTAGCAAATTCTCTATCAGCAGATTGATTACCCTTCCCATATTGATCAATTGCATCAGCCATTGCCCTTACATAGCCCCTGCCTGTCTCATGCTCGCTAAGCATAACTCCTACTGGACCGCCGTATCTCGGCATGCCATGGGTTTCCATCTCAACAAACAGCACATCTTCTTCTTTTAAGTGATGACATGTATCACCAAATGTTTTTATAAAATCCACGCATTTACGCATATTATCAATGGACACCTTTTTGTTATGCTCTATGTCTTCTGCGTATTTTAAAAGGATATTAAGCATCCTTTTTATAATTTCATGTTCATGCATAAGCATTTTTGTCGATTTCATACAGCCTCCTTTTTTTCATTATAATAACAGAATAATAATGGATATGTATGATCTCCATCATGTTTATTTTGAAAGCTTTATAAGGTAAAAAATGGCTTCATCCATCTTTATATGCTAAAGTTATTACATGAAAACAAGGCTTGATCAGATAATACTTGATAAGGGCTTAGCTCAATCAATTGATCTTGCAAGAGCTTATATTATGGAGGGAAGGGTCAAGATAAACGGAGTTGTTGCCGATAAACAAGGTTATTATGTTTCAAAATCCGACCAAATTACTATAACTGAAGAAGGAAGGTATGTGAGCAGGGGCGGATACAAGCTTGAGGGTGCACTACATAATTTTGGCATAGACGTTAATGGACTAATAGCAATGGATATAGGTGCATCTACGGGGGGATTCACGGATTGTCTGCTTCAACATGGGGCACAAAAAGTTTACGCAATTGATGTTGGATACGGGCTTACAGATTACAAGCTCAGGAAAGATGCCCGCGTTATCCTTATGGAGAGAGTTAATTTCAGGCACTTTTACACATCGGTACTGGCACTACAGATAGATATAGCAACTATTGATGTCTCGTTCATATCTTTGGAGCTTATACTCCCCAATGTAAGTCAATGTGTAAAAGAAAATGGCACCGTACTTGCATTGATAAAACCTCAATTTGAACTTGATAAGAAGGATGTCGATAAAGGCGGGGTTATAAAATCGCCTGAAAAGCATAAAAAGGCTGCAACAAAGATAAGCGATCTAAGCCTAAAACTCGGCTTCAGGATTATCGATATTGCCCCTGCAATTATAAAGGGTACAGGAGGTAATCAGGAATTTTTTATACATCTGAAAAAATAATGTTAACCAAAATAATATATTTAAAAATAAGAAGGTTTGTGTAGTGAGCGAAAAACTGCGTTCTAACGTCTCATTTCCGTGCAAACGGGAATCCAGAGAAAACAAAAACTGGATTTCCACTTTTGCGGGAAGAACAAAGAATGGTTTTAAGAATATAATGGACATTGTTTTGCCGCACGGATGTATAGGATGCGGCAAAGAGATTGTATCTTATGGATTATGTGAAGACTGCAAAAAAGACGTACACTATATAAAAGCTCCCATGTGTACGAAATGCGGTAAACCTTTCCATGCCCGCAGCGGTATATCACATTTATGTATGGATTGTATTAAAAATAAAAATGAGTTTACTTTATCAAGATCCGTTTTTGTGTACAGTGGTCTGATAGCTGAACTTATCATAAGATTCAAATTCAAGGACAATGTTAATTTAACTTCCATGTTTGTTGACGAGATGGAAAGGCTTTACAATAAAGACTTTAAACAATCAGAGATAGAAGCACTGATACCCGTACCATTGTTTATAAAAAGACTCAAACAGAGAACTTATAATCAATCGCAACTGCTCACACAAGGACTTTCAAAAAGGATTGGTATTCTTTACCGCATAAACGTACTTGAGAAGATCAAGAATACACCGCCGCAGTCTGGGCTTAAAGGGCTTGAACGCATAGATAATGTGAAAGGCGCTTACAAAACAAAAGATACTGCAAATCTAAAGGGCAAAAATGTTTTATTGATAGATGACGTGATCACAACAGGCTCTACAATAAGGGCTTGTGTATCTGCCCTTAAAAGGTCGGGAATTAAACAGGTCTATGTAATGTCAATTGCTCTGGTTGTATAAGACAAATCAAAGCGATTTGTTGTAATTTTAAAAAACAATTGCAAGAATTATTACTCCAAAAATAAATATAGGAGGATGTATGAGAAACCATTATTTTACAGAAGAACACGAATTGTTTAGAAAAAGTGTAAGGGATATTGTCACAAAAGAACTGATCCCTCATGCAAATGAATGGGAAGAGTCGGAAGATTATCCTAAAGAAATATTCAAGAGATTCGGAGATTTAAACTTTCTCGGGATACGTTACCCTGAGAATTACGGGGGGATGGGTTTAGATATATTCTATGATATAGTATTTTATGAAGAGCTTTATAGATCAAGAATGGCCGGTTTGTGTCTTGATGTTATGGTTCAAACGGATATGTCAACACCTGTACTTTTTAAGTATGGAACAGAAGAACAAAAAACCAAATACCTTACGAAAGCCATAAAAGGTGAGGCAGTTTTTGCAATAGGCTATACAGAACCAAATGCCGGTTCCGATGTTGCAGGGATTAGAAGTACTGCTAAAAAGGTTGAAGGCGGATATGTGATAAATGGCTCAAAGATCTTTATAACAAACGGCACATGGGCTGATTACATAATACTTGCTGCAAAAACAGACTTGAACAAAGGGTATAAAGGTATAACCCTTTTCTTATTTGATACAAAAACAAAAGGCTTCACAGTCGGAAGAAAGTTAAAAAAACTCGGTCACAATACATCTCATACGGCGGAGTTGTTTTTTGATGACTGTTTTGTGCCTGAAAACATGGTTATTGGTGAGGTAAACAAGGGATTTTATTATATAATGAGTGGATTTCAGACAGAAAGGCTTATGGGTTCTATTGGCGTTCTTGCGCTTGCACAGGTAGCATTTGAAGATGCGAAGAACTACGCTAAGGAAAGGAACGCTTTTGGAAAGCCAATATCCCAGCATCAGGCTATAGCGCATAAGCTTGTCGATATGGCGACGCAGCTTGAAGCTGCAAGACAGCTTACCTATAATTCTGCATGGATGCTTGATCATGGTGAGGATGTTACAAAGGAGGTATCGATGACAAAACTTTTCGCATGTGAGGTTGCGAATAAAGTTACATACGACGCAATACAGGTTTTCGGCGGATACGGATACATGGAGGAATACCCTGTTGCAAGAGCTTATAGAGATGCAAGGATGTTTACAATAGGTGCGGGTACATCTGAAATAATGAAGGAGATCGTGGCAAAAAAGTTAGGACTTTATTAGGCATGGAATTTAACGAGCATGACATAGGTAGTATGTTTGACAGCATTGCATACAGGTATGACCTGCTGAATCATCTTTTATCAGGTTATACGGATGTTAGATGGAGGAAAAAAGCTGTAAGGGTAAGCCTTGATAAGGGCATAAGAAATATACTTGACGTATCAACAGGTACAGGCGATCTGGCAGTTGCTTATAAAAGGGCTGGTTACGGATATAACATCTTTGGAGTAGATATAAGCATGGAGATGCTTAAAAGGGCAAGTTTAAAAACAACCGACACAGGATTTATAAAAGCCTCTGCCTTATCACTGCCTTTTCGGGATAATACGTTTGATCTTTTAAGCTGTGCATTCGGCATAAGAAACATATATCCAAGAGAAACCGGGCTAAAGGAGTTTCACAGGGTTTTAAAACCAAATGGTGTTTTGATGATACTTGAGTTCTCTATGCCGGCAGGGTTTTTCGGTAAGGTTTATAAATTCTATTTTGAAAACATTTTACAAAAGATCGGAGCATTTTTTACAAAGACCGGTGCTTATTCTTATCTAACAAGTTCTGTAGAAGAATTCCCTGATTCCAAAGGTTTTAGTAAGAAAATAGATTCGGCAGGTTTTAAAGATACAAAAGTTATACCATTGACTTACGGTATAGCTACAATATACAAAGCGGTAAATATGCCCTGAGCATTTATTTTTTTCTTTTATTCGGCTATGGTAGGGAGCATGGATTATTTAAAGCTTGCTGATGGAGATACAATAGTAATAATAGGGGGTGGGCCAGCAGGAAGTTTTTTTGCAATGCACGTTATCGGCTTTGCAAGAAAATATGGTATTAATTTATCCGTTATCATACTCGAAAGAAGATATTTTTCAAACTATGGACCCGGCGGATGTAACATGTGCGCCGGTGTTCTTGGTGGTAATTTTGTCAATATCATATCAGAACTTGATCTCATATTTGATAAGAGCGTTATAAGAAAGAATGTCCAGGGTTTCAAACTTAATATTAATGATAAAGACGCTCTAATCATTAGACAGGCTTCAAGGGTATACACCATATTCAGGGGTATGGGACCCCGAAAAAATGACTCTGATGGATTTGTTAGTTTTGACGGATTCTTACTGAAGAAAGCAAGGGAATATGGTGCAACCGTTTTATACGGAAATGTAAAAGATATATTGATTCCAAAAAATCCATATAAGGATAAGTGCATTGTAAAATATATAACAGAAAAAAACGAAATACAGGAGTTCAATGCATCACTCGTCGTAGGTGCATTTGGAGTTAACTCAGAGCTGGGTAAAAACTTAAGTTTTGGCTATGAAGAGCCTAAATACTGGCATACATGTCAGACAGAACTTTTATCGCTGCATGAAAATGATATAACAAATTATATAAATATCTTTTCAAGAAAACATTCTAAATTTCTATTTACAGCAACAATTCCTAAAGAACGTTATGTTACAGTAACCGGTATAGGAAGGCACGTACGATTTTCAGAATTGATCCGGGAATTAAAAGAGCTGCATATTGATTCCAAGTATGGATTAAGACTATCTCCCGTTTGCCATTGTCACCCAAGATTACCCGTTACACAGGCTAAAAATCCATTTCACACAAGGGTTGTAATGATTGGAGATGCGTGCGTATCAAGGTACTTAAAAAACGGCATTGAATCAGCCTTTTTCACAGCCAAATGGGCTGCTGATACAGCAATCAGCAAGGGCATTGATGAAAATGCATTTAAAGAACATTATTATCCCAGATACAATTCTAATCTTATAAGAGATAACAGGTTTGGTAAAGTCATGTTTTTTGTTCACCATACAATTGCATCTAATTACCATTTAAGTTTAGCAGCTATTTCCTTAATAAGGGAGGAATCGCCTTTGCCTGTTAAAAAACAATGGTTATCGAATATTGTGTGGCATATGTTTGTTGGAGATAAACCTTATAAACATATTTTTTTAAAGTCTTTTAAGATTATAGGGATTATTAAATTATGGGTGAAGGGTATACTGCAAAGAAAGGTTAATTATGAAAGGTGATAACTTTAAGCTCATTAACGGCTCCACTGTAGTAATAATAGGCGGAGGTCCTGCAGGAGCATCTGCCGGGATAAAGCTTTTAAAAGAGGGGAAGAAAAAAGGATTGAATATAAATGTGTTCATCTTTGAAGGTAAGGATTTTACATACCATTATAACCAATGTGTTGGTGTGCTTTCTTATCCGATAAGAGAGATTTTTGATAATACCCTTGAGATACCTTTTCCCGAAGATCTTATTAGACGCGAGATTCTCGGTTATGATCTTTATTCAACGTACAAAGAATTGGAGCTCCACGGAGAAAAGGGTACTTATGCAACGAGAAGGATATTGTTTGATAGATTTATGCTTCACACCGCCCAGTTACTCGGCGCTCATATTATTAGAACACGGGTAACGGATCTTGAATTTAACAACAGCGATAGTGTCCATGTTTATACAGAAGGCGGTTTTGTAAGGGCTGATGTGGTTGTTGGTGCATTTGGTCTTGATGATGGTATGGCCAACATACTTGAACATGCATCAAAGCATACAATTGGCTATACCAAACCAACAAAAGTGCTTGAAACGGTTATTACAAAAATACACATTGACAGGGATATTCTACAGGATAGATTCAAGAGTAAGATACATGCATTTATTCCTTTAGGGTTAAACAACCTTGAGTTTGGAGCAATAACTCCCAAGGGGGATCACATCATTATCAATATAGCAGGTAAACATATCACTTCAAAAGATATGGATGCTTTTCTTGAATACGCTCCTGTTAAAAATATGCTTTATAATATAAGATTTTCCGATCTTGATTATTACAAAGGTAAGTTCCCTATAAAGCCCGCAAAAGGTATAATAGGAAATCGTTTTGTAGCAGTTGGAGATGCAACAGGATGGGTAAGACCTTATAAAGGCAAGGGGATCAACATAGCACTGGAAACGGGTGCAAAAGCAGCAGACATAATGATAAAGGATGGGTTTTCTAAAGATTCTCTGGAGCTTTACCCGGCAGCTTTCAAGCATCTAAAAGTTGATTTTTTCTATAGCAAACTTTTCAGGTCCTTAGTTGTTTTGTCTATAAAAACAGGATTCGTAGAGCACGTTTTGGATATGGCCGAAGATGATCTTTCTTTAAAAGAATCTCTTTTTATGGTTGTATCTGGTGAAGGAACATACCGTAAAGTCATCAAAAACATCTTTAGTCCAAGAGAATTTGTTTCGTTAAGCTATAATTTTATAAAGCATCTCTTTAGAAGAGTACAAAAATTGAAGAATGAAACAGAATAGTTTTTTTGTGCGCATACATAATAAAAACGGAGTCCTGAATGTATTCGGAGACATTCTTATTCTTTTTATACGTATGCTGGGATTTATGCCGGGTATATTTAAAGCTTAACATCCTTGAGAAACCTGGCGCTGCTGTCAGGCAATGACGGGTTTATGTACATGCCTGTACCGATTTCAAACCCTGCGGTCCGAGTAACTCTTGTAACGATGGATAAGTACCAGTGAAAATACTTGACCTCGCATTCTTGAGGTGAAAGCGAATGTATAACATAATTAAAATCTGGATTTCCTAAACCCGTATGTAATCTTAATAATGTTTCTTTAAGGATATTGGCAAGGTCATGCAGTTCTGAATCAGTAATACTTCCAAAACATGCAATGTGCCTTCTCGGAAATATCCATATATGGAACGGCGATAATGCTGAGTACGGTATGAAAGCAACAAAAGAATCGTTTTGAGATATGATCCTGACTGCATCATTAAGTTCCTCTTCGAGGATCAGACAATACAGACATTCTCCAAAATCATCATAATATCTCAAAGCCTCTTCTATTCTGCTTTTAAGCTGTCCGGGTATTACAGGTGTTCCGACAATCTGTGAATGTGGATGCTGCAGTGAAGTCCCTGCCATTAAGCCATGATTTTTAAATATGATCACATGCTCAATGTAGCTGATCTTATAAAAATCAAGGAACCTCCTTTTGTATGTGAACAGTACGTCTTCAACATTTGAAACAGGGATGGTTGCGATAGTCGCGTTGTGCAATGGGGTATCTATTATGACTTCATGCAGTCCGGCACCTGTCATGAATTTTTTAACACCCGTACTTTGCCTTATTATATTGTTTTCACTATTAACAGCAGAAAATTTATTAGGTACAACCCTGACCACCCAGTTATCATTTTTATTTATTCGGAATGTTTCAGGTGGTGTTTTATCCTCATTCCCGGCACATAGAGGACAGGCAACCTCATAAGCTGGTATCTCTTCTTTTTTTTCGGATAATCTAAAATCTTCGGGTCTTTTGGCCCGCTCTGGTGCAATGATAACCCAATCACCCGTTACAAAATTAAATCTCAATTCCGACATATATGCATCCCTTATCATTATTTATAGAGCCATTAATGGTACAAAGACAACTAATATCTGATTTTTTATTCCCAACTTTACTGGGCTTTTAATACAGCCTCCAAGAAGTTCCAAAGAGACATACGAAGTGAGTGGGGTTAAGTTTTTACTTGATACCAACATCTTACTATACTTAACGGGTAAGAAGATAGATGTAGATAGTCCCGCCACGCCTTTGCCAGAGGACTTGAGCTATAGGCTCATTCGTTTTTGTAGAAGATCAGTTTTTGGCTTGTGTTCTAACTGGGGTACTTACCCCATGCCTCGGAATTCCATTCCTAACTCCTGAACTCATACCCCTCTAACTCTTGCCCACAAACTGACTCACGTATCCCAGATACCTGGCCCTCTCGTCCTTCGTCATCCCGAACAGATAATACAGCCCCCAGTAGAAAAGACCGATAATTGCGCTCTCAAGGACAAACACGATCAGCTTGTGCGGCTCGTAGTAATGCTTGATGAGCAGGGCGACCACGATTGCGGGGACAATGAAAAGGACGGGTTTGACGAAGGTCTTGAGGTACTGCCTGTTGGGCAGCTCTATGATCTTGTTCACGTACCAGGGCAGGAAAAATATGTCCACAGCGTTCATCGAAAGCCCGAGTGCAATAGGTATACCGAATATCCCGTAACCGTGCCCGAATTTCATTTCTATGAGTTTTGTCAGTCCTATGGCAAGAGGCAGGTTGACGGCGGCGGCGATGGCGTTTGCTATGGACAGTGCCTTGTGCCTGCCGATGCCGAACAACAAGATTCCCGTGATATAGCCCCCGATGTAATGGATAAAGAAGATCCCTACGATGAATATCAGGGTAAGCGCCGCAAGGTGATAGCCTGGCCCTATCCACACGTTCAATATAGACTCGCTGAATATGATCGCTACCATGGAAACGGGGAGCGAGAGCAGCATGATCCCTTTGGTTATCTCGAGGTATGTGAACCTGAGCTTTTCTTTGTCGTTGACGTCCCACAATGAAGAGAAGACCGGCAAGGTTATCGCGACGATGGCCGACACCGTCTGGAGGATCACGTTCCCTATCTTCGTGGCAAGGGCGTAAAAGGTGACAAGCTCGACCGTCAGGAGGATGCTTATGATCATGTTTCCTATGTTCAACAATACCTGCGCCGAGAGGCTGTTTAAAAATACGAATATGCTGTATTTGTACGCCGTCTTCAGCATGTCAAGACTAAACAGACGCAATTTTATCAATATAAACTTATATTTTACCAGCACCAGGTAAGCGGCTATCAGTGTTGTAATAACGGATAAGACGAGGTTCAGCATAAACAAGGACAACAGCCCGAATCCATGTTTCAAGAGGAAGACTATGCTCGCCGCATACAATATGCTCCTGATGATGCCTATTGCATTGCTAAGGTCGTATCGTTGGTGAGCGGATAGGCTGTTCGCCAGAAACCCCATAGGGAACACGACGGCGGTCGTAAACCCGCTTATAATGACAGCATAGAATGCGATGTGTTTGTATGCCGAAGGTATGCTGAAGACGTGCGTTATAATCGGGGCCAGTCCAAGCGATAAGACGAGTGCGACGCCGCCGATGATTGTGTAGGTAAAGAATATCGTCGAGCCGAACGTATTGATGGATTGCCGGTCGTCCCGGGCCTTGAATTGAGAGATGTATTTTATTACGGATACACCGAGTCCCATGTCAAGCAGGCCGAAATAACCGAACACCGACTGGAACAACGCCCATAATCCATACCCCGTATTGCCCAGATGGTGGACGACGAAAGGGGACACGAAGATACTGACGAGCGCGGAGATGGCAAACCCGGCATAGTTGCTGAAGGCGTTTTTGATCAAGGTCTTGGACAGGGACATGGGTTTAACGCTTTACAAGCACTGCCTGCAGTTCCTCGCCAACATCTTTTCCTGATAAGATCAAAACCCTTTCGTACAAATCTAATATATTAATGAATAGCTTTTGAGGAATTGTAAATTGTTCAGGAAACCCAAAGTCTTTATTATTTTTATTTTTGTCCCGTACTGAATATCCTAATGCCCAAAAAAGTATGCCCTTCACATGAGTTGTAGAAAACGTATGTAATTTTAATCCTGTTTTATCTGCTAACTCAACAATACTTTCTTTAGAGTAAAGGATTAAATGCCTTGGCGTCTCTATAGGTAACCAGTTTTTCCCAAATCTTTTATATCCATAGCTGGCTATATTTGGTGTTCTGATCACAATCATACCATCAGGACGAAGTATCCTTTTTGCCTCTATTAACACCTCAACAGGATTATGTATATGTTCAAGTACATGAGTCATTGTAATAAAATGGAAATAGTTGTCAGGGAATGTATAATCAAGCAATGTACCTTTTTTTATGTCAAGCCCGAAATTATTTCTTCCGAAACTCGCCGCTATTTCACCGGGTTCTATCCCATACGCCTGAAAGCCTAATCTTTTCAGTAGATGCAAAAAATAACCAGGTCCGCATCCAATATCGAGTACTTTTCCATTTTTAGTGTATGGTGGGAATAATACCTTATGTATATTATATCGCGATCTATCCCCGAAAAAGAATAATAGATATGCCAATAACTTCCCAATCAAATCCGGCTTTATCCTTGGTTGAAATTCGAAGTTTTTATAATTATAACGTTCATAAAGAATTGTATTCCTCAAACGTTTTCTTATTTCTCTTAGAAAGCCAGATGCTTCCATTGAATCCAAATGGTGTGGAGAATAATCATCCGGATAATACAATGGCAAAGATTTTAGACTCGGTCTTGGTGAAAGATATATAGCCTTACAATTTCCACATTCATTTAATCCAAATTCTCCCGGAATTCCGTGCAACCTATCTGTGTTTGTAAAAAGATAAACGGACTTTTTTGAGCCGCATACAGGACAGTTATCAATGGTTTCATATTCTATTTTATGATTCATTTGATAAAATGGGTAACAGAGATTTTCATTCTTTATTTACTTTAAGAGGATTACTTTTTAAACTTTCATGAAGGAAACTATAAATTTTTCTCTTTCTGGAGCTATAAGGAAAAGCTTTATGTATAAATTTGTTATAGGTATTCCGGAACTTCCAGAATAGACCGCTATACGTATACATTTCCTCTCGCCGCTGCAGTTCAGCAGTAATTGCATTAATAAGATTATTTTTTTCTTCTAAACGATCGCACAATTGTTTGGTAATATCAATTGCTGTGCTCCAGCTTCCGCCTGATGCATAAATCGACTGAATATGATCTTTGTGTTTTTCTAATATATTTATTACAGTTTGATAATATTCAGATGACGAAAAGCCCAGTGACTTGTGATATATATACATAGGTAGTACATAAACAGCGAGGTTCATTCTTTTCACAGTAAGGCAATAATCAACAGCATAGAGATGCCAATCTATACATACTCCCTCATCGAATTTAAGCTTCTGAAAGACGGTTTGAGGTATAATTGTTAGACATTCATCCAAAGTCTGAACCGGTTCTGGAGAGTTAATGCTATTTCCCCATACATGATAATCTGGACCATGTCTAATGATATTTCTCGCTCTTTCGTTATCTGTATTACCTTTTTCAGAGATACCTGCTACACCTGCTATTCCAAGGTTTTGTATTGAATCAAGATATGTTTCCGCATCTTGTAGCCATGAATTAGAATGTAGCTCAACATCCTGATGTACAAACATGATATACTTATTATTTGAATTCTCCCCACCAAAATTGAGTGCTTGAGCTGCTGATTCATATTTGTGGTTTGTATTGTCTATAGTTATTAGCTCAAACTTAGTAGTCTGTGTTTTCAAACTTTTGAGTAAAATATTTTTTAAAATATCTTGATTATTATATACGCAAACTATGGATATCATTTAACTTCCATTTTCTAACGTGTGATCATGTGGTAAATCAATTAGCACAACTGATAAAAACTGCAACTGCAAATTTTTCGCATTTTATTTTTCAGGAAAACGTGCCAGCGTCGCTTAAGCTTCGATTGGGGTGCCGATTTGTCCGGAATCACCTGCCGATTTGAGCGGAATATACATATCCTTTAGCCATAGACCTCCCATCCAAGATTTCTTAGCATTTTAAGGTAACTGCCGGTCCCGCACCCTATGTCCAGTGTTTTTTCGCCCTGGACATACGGGGGAAAAGTAATCCGCGACAGACCGTAGCGAGCACGTTTCCATAACGGGAATGAAAGGTATGCAACGAGCTTAGCAACGATGGTTGTTTTTATCCTGGGTCTGTTTCCATAATCTTTGTAATGATAAACCTCACTCAAAATGGTGTTTCTGTGGAAGTCCATCGATCCCCTCATGGTCTCTGATTGAGTAAACGCCTGTTCGCTTGTTTGGTGGGGCCCATAGTCGTCGGGATAGTATCGAGGCAAAGCTTCGATCGTCGGCCGTGGGGACAGATATACGGCAGCACAGTTCATACAGCGGTTTAACCCGAATTCTCCCGGAATCCCGTGGAGCCTGTCCGTATTCGTGAAAAGAAATCTTTTTTCTTTCGATCCACAATTGGGGCAGGCGTCGAGTGTTTCTGTTTCAGGGATTGTCATAGATAATTTATTTATCAGCGGTACAGGCATTATGTCAAGTAAATGACTCCTCACAACTTCTTGACTTTACGAAAATTATCCACATAATGTTCGTGCGACCATATCCTCTGTATTATTGTTAAAGACGGGTTTTTGATAGATGAAGATGATATAGTTTAATCAGAAAGAGGTGGAGAAATGCGAGAGGCTTTACGATGTTTGGAAAATGTAAAAGTATTGTTGCACAAGTCGCCCCTTGAGGATGACACCTATACGGACATTAATACGTCCAGGAAGCCTGCTCGACTGCCTATCTTGCCGTGCTGAAAGCCATAGATGAATATCTTGTAAGCAGGGGTGTGGATGAGAAAGATTTGCCGCAATCCGTGGACGGATATAGAGCGGCGATAAGAAAGTATCTTGCGCCGTGCAACGGGAAACTTACCAGGGAATTTGAAAAATTATACAAGGCATTGCATATCGCCGGATACTATAGGGGGATCCTCGATGACCCAAATGCGATAAAAGATTACTACAAAGTCGCAAAAGCCGTTATCGAGAAACTCAAACCCTGACCCGCTCATGAATATCAAACCCAAAACAATCAAAGGGAAACGGTTTATATATAGTAGCGGAACGCCGTACTTTGCCTGTTGTTGACGGCATCTCGTTAAAAATCAAGGAAGTTGCATAGTGCTGCATTAGTCCTTGCATATTGATTATTTCTGGGTTAAATCTTACCTCAAGGGATTGCCCAATGGATAAGAAGGCGATGGGGCTTTTAAAAAAATATTTTGTAAAGAGATCGGATATAGCTTTTACGTTCCTCTTTGGTTCATCCGTCAGGAACAAAATCCGTACAGACGGGGACGTCGATATCGCTGTATACTTTGCCCCACAAAAAGGTATAGAGTGGGAAGCATTTGGGAAAAGATATAAAGAGGAAAACCATATTGCTCTTGATCTTGAGATGTTATTTAAAAAGGATGTTGACCTTGTCGTTCTCAATAGGGCAAGTGCCATTGTTGCAGATGAAATTTTAAGAAAAGGCGTGCCCATTCTCATCAGAGATACAAGTATATTCCTGGATTTCTTATGTCTGATAAGCGATGAAGCTGAATATGCAAGAACGAATATTATTGAGTCTTATAGGGAGAGAATGGTTGCAGCAATCGGATAAAGTTAAAATTATTCCTCATATAGAGTATATAGAGAAAGAACTGACTTATCTATCGCTCTATGAAAAAGAAATTGATTGGAAAAAATATCAGTCTCAAAGGAATAAAAGACTGGAGATAGAAAGGTGGGTTGAATGTATCATCAATGCCACGCTGGATGTTGCGAAGATGGTATTAACCACAAAAGGTGAACAACTCCCGGAGACATCCAGAGAGGTACTTTTTCATATTGCTTCGTATATTTATAAGAATGAAGGAGATGCAGAAGACTTTTCAGAGCTCGCCAAAATAAGGAATACCCTCGCTCATAGGTATCTTGACATACGGTGGGAGGACATAAAAAGATTCTTACGGATTGCTCCCTCTTTATACTCTCCATTTTTGAAGTATATTAACAAGAAATTGAAGGTTAAATAAAAATTGATTCAATCCCCCATCCTCTCCATCATCATCGTCAATTACAACGTAAAGGAATACATCCTTAACTGTATCCAATCCATTCAAGATAAGATTGATGCAAAGAGATGTCCGTATGAGGTTATAGTCTCGGATAACGGATCTGTGGACAGCAGTATTGAAGCAATCCACGAGCGATTCCCGTGGGTCAAGGTCATTGAGAACAATGCAAACCTTGGCTTTAGCAAGGCAAATAATGTTGCCGTAAAACAGGCAAAAGGCGAAGTTCTCTTTATCTTTAACCCTGATACTCTAGTTATAAAAGGCATGGAAGAGATGGTGGAGCATATAAGAGAGCATAAAGAGATTGGAATAATGGGCCCTGTAATATACGATCAGGATAATAATATGGATTTGTATACCTGTTTCTTGGAGTATTCACCACTTCATCTATTCTTAGGTACCTTTTTTGATCCTTATTACAATAGAAGACGTAATCATAACCTAATGACTCGTATGAAGTCTTTCTCTCCAGTAGAGGTAGATAAAATATCAGGGGCGTGCATGTTGATCAGAAAAGAATTGTTTGACAAAGTAGGAGGTTTTGATGAGACCTTTTTCTTTGGAGGCGAAGAGCAGGATATATGTCTGACTGTCAAAGAAAATGGATATGCAATAAAGCTTTTCCCTTTAGCAGAGATAGTGCATTTCCGTAGTAAGTCTATACCTAAGAATCCTTCTATGATCCTGGAAAAACGTATTCATAACCATACTAATGAGCCCTATTTCTACCTGTACAAAAAGCATTTTCCTTCTTATGCTATCGTGTTTTTGTATTTTCTTACCCTTATAGTCAATGTACGTCTGATAGTTGTTTCTTCTATAAAGAAAGTCTATTTTACATACAAAAAAGATACTGCTGCCTATAGTCAAAGAGACGCATTGTTTCGTGGAAGCAGGATTATACTGAAGTACTCTCTCAGTATTAAAACGATAAAATTTCTATTTTCATCTATAAACCATCAAAACCCTGCACAAAAATAATATGTTTGGACAAGTACTTGTCGATATTATTTTTGAAAGAAAGCTTATCTTTGGTTTTCATAAGATCAGCGAAGCTACCTATGGCTCAAAAATCCATGGAATCTTACAGACAAAGAGCATGAGACACTGAGGTCTATGTTAAGAATGAATCTCCCCATTGTACGAGCTTATTTGCTCAAAGAGGCGTTTCAACGGTTTTTGGGGGTACCTTTCTGAGGGATGGGCTCAAGGATGGCTCAAGCAATGGTTTTGGTGGGCGACCCATTCCAGGTTGAAACTGCTCCAGGACTTTGCCTATCTCTTGCGGAGGCATGAAGAAGGAATTTTGGCATGGACCAAGCTCAGAATCTCCAATGGGGTTGTGTAAGGGATGAAACAATAAGATAAAGCTTATCAGTCGGAGAGCATACGGATTTCGTGACCCATATAACTATGTAGTTGCAATCTTTTATGGTTGTGCTAATTTGCCTGCACTGGAATGATCACAGATGGGAGAGGAACCAAGAATTTTTCATATCGCACCATGGTAAGAATGTACGAGACCGTATACGTTGATTCATTGCGGATGAATAGGAAGCATAAATTGAAAATCGGATTCAAAACAAAAATTCTTAATTCATTGAGAAACATCTTTAAAATATCTGTATTGGAAAAGCTGCTGGTAAAATACACCATGTCCAGGGATTTCAGATCGTTGATTGTGAGGTTGGCTCCCAACAATTATCAATACCGGCCAAACTCGATCAGAAATGTTGTTCGCAATGGTATCGTTTACACGCTTGATATAAGCGACTGGATGGAATGGCAGCTTTATTATGGAATCAAAGATATAGCTTTGGGAAATGCCATTGCTTTGTGTAAAAGAGGTTACACGGTGTTTGATGTGGGAACTAATATCGGAATAATGTTGTTGAATTTTGCAAAAGCTGTCGGGAGTGAAGGTTTTGTATACGGGTTTGAACCTAATCCGGTAGTTTATGACAAATGTATTGAAAATATAGGCCTTAATAATTTTAGCAACATCAAAGTCTCAAACATGGGTTTGGGTAATCAGGATGGAGAATTTACGTTAACCACACCGAGTCCTTTAAATAAAGGCGGAGCTTATATAAACCTTAATGGTATGAAAGATGATCTGGTAAATTCCAGTTATAACGTTGCAGTCACAACGATTGATAAATTCGTTCAGACTCATGCTGTTCCAAAGATAGATTTAATTAAAATAGACGTAGAAGGATTCGAATATAATGTTTTAAAAGGTGCGTTTCATATATTACAGAGGCATAAACCGCTATTATTTGTCGAAGTAGATGATAATTTCTTAAAAAGACAAGATTCGTCGGCAAAAGAGTTAGTAGAACTACTTCATGGATTAGGTTATGTTGTTAGAAAGGCAGATACACATACCATTGTTAAACCGGATTATAATTTTCTTGATTGTCATTTTGATATAGTGTGCAGGGTGGAGATTGAACAGAACAAATAATCCTAAAGCAATATTAATTTTCAGCATTGCTAATCCTGATTTTATAACAAAGTTCAAAAGAAAGGATCTCCTCAGTCAAGATCTGAAGGGATATTTTAAAAAGGTTCATTATGTGTTTCTGGTGGATAAACCTTTCAAACCATACAAAGAAAAGATTAACGATACCTATACTATCTTATATCTCAGCAATAAACGATTTACATGGCTGCAAAAAGGCAAATTAAGGCATCTGAATACAGCGCTTTCATTGATGTATAATGTATTGTATCTCTGGCGTTATACCGCTAAAAACAACATCAGCGTACTCTTTTCACAAGAGCCTTTTATCCTCGGAAGCCTTGCTTATGCCATTTCCAAGATTACGGGTAAGCCGTATGTCGTGGAGGTATGCTCGAACTTTAAAAATATATATTGGGAAGAAGGACGCCTGGAACTCCCTATACTGAAGACCGTCGACCGCGAGAAAAGGCTCTTGCGTTTTACCCTGCTCCACGCAAACGGTGTTATGGCTGACAGGGATAATTATTGGAATGATGGCATAATACCTCATGAACTTGGGGATCGATATTTCCGTTATCATTTTTCAATGGAAGAGGCTCATTACTCGCCTCCGGGAAACAGAGTAAATCTAAAACCGAACTATAACTCAATAAACAAAAAGGTTGTTCTCTATATAGGAAGGCTGATTCAAGAAAAGAGATCGGAGGATTTATCACTAATAGCAGAAGAGTTATTCTCAAATTACGATCTTCCAGACACAGTAATGTGGATTGTGGGAGACGGGCCATTGAAGCAATATCTCAGAGAAGAAATAGAAAAATACAGGTTATCCGATAAGATTCTTTTTATAGAAAGTCAACCAACGGCGGCTGTTGCCAACTTCCTTTCTACAGCGGACGTTGTTATTGCACCGCATGCAGGCTGGGTTATTCCCGAATGCCAGCTTGCTGAAACTCCTATAGTTGTGTACGACTTTGAATGGCACAAAGAAGGTATAGCGGACGGCAAGTACGGCATACTTGTTCCTTATAGAGATGCGAAGGCAATGGCGGACGCAGCAATAGACGTTCTCTTGCATCCTGACAAATACAAACCCATGATGAAAGAGGCACGGCAGTGGGTACTGCAAAACAATACACTTGAACGAGAGGTTGCAGACAAGCTGAAGATATACAAGACAGTGCTTGGTGGGTAAACAGTTATAAATGCTCTAATGCACTTGGCAACCGGCTATTGGTCCGGGAGTCTCTATTTTCTTTAGCAAGGTGGCGTTGTTTCAGGTTTCTCAACTTATTTCTTAAAAATGCCGGAATAAATATTTTAATAAACAGCGATAACCATCTTTCTGTGAATATAATAAACGGATAATTTGTAACAGCATTTGTCGTATGTTTCATCAGTTGTCCCTGAAGGTTTCTCCCATAGGCATTTTCTGCAATAAAAAGGTGACCATGCGACAATGCCGCGCTTTTTAGGTGAGCAGGCTTATCATGCATAAACGGATTTTGTATCATTTTATCAAGTGCAAAGAAGTAAGCTTTTTCCATTTGTACGAGCTGTGTTGTAGAGGACGTCCTTGTTATATGGTTTCTCATGAAGAGTAATGGTAATGGCTGAAAATAACAGGGTGAAGCTATTGAGAGTCTAAAATTGAATTCCCAATCTTCGCTTGGCCAGATGAGAGGGCTCTCATCAAATTTGATATTTTCCAATAGCTTTCTTCTTACGGCGATTGTCAGCGTATTTATAAGATTACCTTTCAGCAACAATTTCCATATCCAACCTTCAACAGGATAAGCATTGCCCTTCCAGTAATAGTTTTCATTAAACCAGAAGAATGGACCATGCACCCATTGCGTATCGGGCTTTCCCTGAATAAACTTGTAATAGGTTTCAAGGAACAGAGGTGACCAGAGGTCGTCATGATCGAGAAAGGTTATAAATTCTCCGCTTGCATTTATGATCCCGAGATTCCTGGCTGCCCCCTGGCGTTTGTTTGGCTGATAAAAGTATTTTATTCTATCAGATAGAAATGGCTCGACAGCCTGTTTTGTATGATCAGGAGAACCGTCATCAACGATAATGAGTTCGAAATCTTTGTAGGTTTGATCAAGTACACTTTTGATTGTTTCTACTAATAAATTGGCATGGGTGTATGTAGGTGTTACGATAGAAAAGAAAGGCATTATTCCCTCTCTTTTTTCATAAGCAGTAACCCCTCCTTAAACGAACGGGGTTTTATGCCTAAGTCTTTTTCCATTTTTGTCGTGTCATAGCATGTATTGAACGGTCTTGGAGCAATGTCTTTAAAATATGCATTTTTTACTGGTTCTATCAAATTATCATCCAATCCCCATACCCGTGCAGTTTCGATTGCCATCTCATACCTGTTCATACAGTCTTTACCTGCGAAATTATAGGTGCCGGTTTTTCCACTCTCTATAATCTTCCAAATACCATGTGCACAATCCATATCATACAGGGGATTTACAAAAATATCATTAACCATTTTTACTGTTTTATGTTTTTTTAATGTCTTGACCAGCCTTGTTACAGGATTGCTTCTCTCGCCTTCGCTGTCCCAGCCGTACATAAGGATTGGTCTCACTATGACGGAATCCTCTATAAAAGCCTTTACAATATGTTCGCATATAATCTTTGTATGTCCGTAGAAATTGACAGGTGTTGCGAGATCAGTTTCTTTATAGGGAGGATTGTTACCGTCAAAAACAGCATTCGAAGATATATAAATTATCTTCGCTTTGTACTTTTTACAGGCAAAAACTATATTCTCGGTACCTTCAACATTGATTCTGTATGCCTCTTCCTTGTTCTTTTCGCACCAATCAACATTACCATTCCCGGCAGTGTGTATAACCCAATCCGGTATAAAATTACTGAAAACATGCTCAACAGTATCCTTATTACTCAGGTCCATGTATACTGCATTTGGAACATGTGTTTGGGGGGGATTTTTAAAGTATGTCCAGATAATATCTTTGTTTGAAGGGGTTGTTTTTAATATACTGTTGCCTAATAATCCCTTGCCGCCTGTAATTAAAATCTTCATTAAGATTGGCTACACAAATAATTGATTTATGTCAAATAAAATGCTTTTACAGTTTAATGCCATTATGTACCAATCCTATTAATAAAAGAAACAAAGTCCTTTATATTACCTACAACGGTCTCTGTCAGCCGCTGGGACAATCGCAGGTGATACCTTATATAATTGGGCTTTCTAAACAGGGATATAAGTTTACAGTATTATCTTTTGAGCACCATTATGAAAAGGACTTTGAGACAGAGCAAAAAAAGGTTCAAACTTTACTTGATAATGCCGGGATCAAATGGATCCCTATTAAATATCATAAACATCCGATGTTCTTTTCTTCCCTATATGATATAATGTATGGAATCCTCAAGGCTCTAATCTTTTTTACAAAAGAATCTTATTATATTGTCCATGCACGCAGCTATGTTCCAGGTATGATGGCTTTGATGTTAAAAAAGATATTCAAAACAAAATTCATCTTTGATATGCGAGGTATGATGGCAGATGAAAAGGTTGATGCTGAACAGTGGACAAGAAAAAGTACAAGCTACAAAACTACAAAATGGGCTGAAAGAAAAATGCTTATCAATGCGGATGCAATTGTTGTATTAACAGATAAGATTAAAACTTATCTTCAATCCTTTGCGTACATTAATGCTCCAATAAGCGTTATCCCAACATGCGTTGATCCAAGCCGGTTCCCTAATAGGAATAATTCCCCGACCTGTCTTTCAGATGAGTACACAGGCACATTTATTAAAGCGGGTTTGTTGGATGAAGACCAGCGTCATCAGATGCGTAAAGAACTCGATATCGATGATAAGATAGTAATTGTTTACTCCGGCTCTATCGGCACATGGTATCTATTTGATAAAATGGTTGAGTTTTTCAAAGTGATAAAGGCTAATGAGCCAAAGGCACATTTTTTACTGCTCAATAAAACAGAGCATGCCTATGCCCTGCGCATACTGAAGGATCAGGACGTTTCACCTGAGGATCATACGATTCAAGGGGTATCACCGGATGAAGTGCACAAATATCTGTGGGCATCGGATATGGGCATATTCTTTATAAAACCAAGTTTTTCTAAGCAATCCTCATCTCCAACCAAGCTTGCGGAATATTTATCCTGCGGTTTACCAGTTATAGGGAATTCAGGCGTAGGAGATACAGAGGAGATAATCCTTGAAAATGCTCTTGGCTCTATCGTTTATAAGTTTGAGCAGAAGGAGTACAGAAGGGCGTTTGATAGAGCAATGCAGTTGATAAACGATCCAGATTTTGATAAAAGAGCGCAGGGGATGGTTGATACATCATTATCCGTAAAGGTTGGGGTGAAAAGGTATAGGTGGATTTACGATAAACTGTAACAAGGGAATGGAGCATATATGAAAACTTTTGCAATAAGCCTGAAAAGAAATGCGGCACTATTATTTAAAAATCGTAAACTAAATTTGTTCCTTTTATTTTCAGCCTATTTTTTTATTGGTGTTTTGTTTACACGTTTAATGAAATCAACTGGAGTTGGTTATTCGGTTGATGATAACTTGAGATACAATCATTTAAGTAATCAAATTCTTGCAGGGAATTTCAATCTTAATATTGGCATTTTTATTGTAGCTCCTTTGTATCCGTATTTGGAAGCCTTTGTCAAATTATTAACTGGTAACCACTGGATAATAGGTATGATATTTGTTCAGATAATATTGTTCTCTTTATCTGGCATATATTTGTACCTTATAGCCGAACTGCTTTTTGAGGAGTATTCAAGAAGAATACCTTTATTAAGTGCTTTTATATACTTAATCTTCCCTATGACTATGTGGTTTGTTGGAACATTCTCACAGGAGATGCTTTTTCAATCTTTATTTATAATAACGATTTATTATTTATTAAAAGCTCTTAAAGAACAAAACCTTAAATCGCTAATTACAAGTGCATTTTTATATTTACTTACATTTCTAACCAAATCGCATATATTATTATTCTCACCATTCATTGTACTTATTATCTTTATTTCAATGAATACTACAAAAATAAGAAAATTGGTCTATAGCCTTATGTTTGGGGGAATATGCTTATTATTTACGCTTCCGTACGGATTATATAATTTGCGAGTTAATGGAGTTTATACTTTTTCAACCAATGGAGCTGATTTTTTCTTTTATACAGGCAACAATGAATCAACATATAAATTTTTGGTTGCGACCCCTTCAATCAATAGCAGTGAATACAAATGGTTGGCAAGCATGAGTTGGATTCCATCTGATGCGGTAAAAGACCGTAAGTTATATATTATAAAAGCTTTGCAATGGATTAAGGATAATCCAAGAAAATTTATTGAACTAAAGAAAGTAGATTTATTTCAATTTCTTACACCAGGTGTAAGTTATAAACATTATCCATTTAATAAATGGCTCCAGAGTTTTATAGTATCTTTACCTATTTATTTGTTTGGATATTTAGGGATAATAATAGCATTAACAAAAGATTTTAGGAAACATGTCTGGATTTTAAGTTTATTTTTAACCATGATAATTTTCTCTGTAGGTTTTTATGTTCAAAATAGATTTAGAACCATTACTATAGAGCCTTTTTATATAGTATATTCAGCATTTGGAATTTGGTATTTTTTAAAACAGATCCCTTTAGGGAAGATATTACAACATTAGATTGCTGTGGATAAAGAATATGAAACACGAACCGACTCTATGAAGTTTTTAATGAAGTATCCCGACGCCTGTACCGGGATATCTGTTATACCCAAGTACGTGGGTATACATTCTCCGGATTACCTCTTTCGCGGGAATAACGATATAGACGTTTTACCCCGGCGTAAACATCGTGGAAATCTTTTGATTATAAAACTATGAGAATATTAATTCTATCGCCTCATCCAATAGAATCCCCTGGACCCAGATTCCGCATATATCAATATCTCTCATACTTTAAAGAAGCAGGCATTGAATACAAGGTAGGAGCATTCCTTAACAGTGCAGAGTATATGCACATATATAACGATCCTGCCACTTCTTTATTCGAGAAATCAAATGCAATGGTAAAAGGCCTATTAAGACAGATACACAATATCTCCGATATCAAGTCTTACGATGAAGTAATAGTTTATAGGGAGGCAATATTATTTGGCAGACCATGGATAGAAAGGTATATCTCAATGAGAAAAATACCGATCATATTTGATTTTGATGATGCGATATGGATGCCGGTTAAAAGTACAACAGGCATAAGCCCTTTCTTAAAAAGGCTTATAAAATCAGAAAGGAAGTTTGATGAGATAATAGGACTTTCTACGCACATAATAGCGGGGAATAATTATCTCGTCTCGCATGCAAAGTTATACAATGATCACATCTCTGTAATACCGACTATTGTAGATACGGATTATTATAAATCTACAGATATTAAACAAGACAAAAGCAATGTCGTGATTGGCTGGATAGGCAGCGGATCTACAGCTATGTATCTTAAATTGCTTGATAATATCTGGAAGCGATTACCTGAAAATTGCAGCCTAAAAATTATCGGTGGGGGGTACAATCCTGATGGTATCAAAACCGAAAATGTTAAATGGTCATTGGACACGGAATTAACAGAGATGTCTGAATTTGACATAGGTATTATGCCTTTGCCGGATAATGAGTGGACAAGAGGTAAGTGTGGATTGAAGGTATTGCAGTATATGGCTATGGAGATGCCGTGCGCGGCTTCTCCTGTTGGCGTAAATACAGGAATAATACAGGATGGTATCAATGGTTTTCTTGCCAAAGATGAAAAAGAATGGGTTGAGAAGCTATCTTTGTTGATTGAAAATCCTGAGTTAAGGCAAAGGCTTGGTATGGCAGGAAGAAAAACAGTTGAAGAGCGGTATTCGGTAAAGGACTGGGCCCCGGTATATTTGAAGATTATAAAAGAAGTTATAAATAAAAAGAGATAATGCGGAAGAAATAGAGTGGGATATTATACAGACAAAATAGAGGTCTTGAAAAATATCTTTGGTACAGAGAATGTAAACCTTAGTTCGGAAGGCTTACTTGTCGACAAACACTTTTATCCTATAGTTGATGATGTAATTGTTTTGCTGGATCCAATACAATATACAGAACATCTTAAAAAGAGATTAAAGATCACTACAGATAAAATAAACAATAAATCCTCTGAGTTCGCAGAAGATATTCAATTTACATTTGGTGAAGAGTGGCAGAAATTTTCAAGAATATTACCGGAGCATAAACAAGAATTTCTTCAATACTTTGATCTGATAGATTTGAACAGTATAAAAAACAAAAGGGTTTGTGATCTCGGATGCGGTATTGGAAGGTGGAGTTACTTTCTGAGAGACAAATGCAAGGAACTTGTACTGGTAGATTTTTCTGAATCGATATTTATCGCACGTAATAATTTAAAAGACAGTAACGCTCTGTTTTTTATGTGTGACATTAAGAAATTACCATTTAGAGACAGTTTCGCTGATTTGATATTCTGTCTTGGTGTTCTACATCATTTACCCACCGACGCACTTGATGAAGTTAAAAATTTGAAAAAATACTCCCCTCTTCTTTTGATATACTTATATTATGCTCTCGATAATAGACCAATCCATTTTCGTATTTTGTTTTTCCATGTTACCATTTTACGGAAATTGGTTTCAAGGATCAGGAATCCTTTATTTCGTTCGATTTTTACCTGGTTCACAACAATTACGGGATATTTACCAATGATAGAGTTAGGTAAGATACTAAAACCTATCGGGTTGTCAAAACATATTCCCCTGTATGAGTCTTATAACAAGAATACCATAAAGCGTATAAAGCAGGATGTATATGATCGGTTTTTTACCAACATAGAGCAGAGGCTCAGTAGAAATCAGATTGCGGCATTAAATAAAGAGTTTTCCACTGTTATTATTTCGGACAACCTGCCATATTGGCATTTTTTATGTGAGAGATGATTTATTGGAAATAAGGATTTGCTCTTGATATTGGAAAATGTAATTTACAATCCCTTGATAAGGGGGACACATTGGGTTTGGTTTTAATGACGTAGCTGAAAAGATTTGACCCCTTGCTACTTGCCATCTTCAGCATTATGCTTTTCTTGCTCGGCGTGAGCAGGTTTAACAAGCGGATCGGGTAGAGGTATAGATATTTGCAGATTTACGCGGGAATATCCCCACTGTTATCAAGATAACAAGTGGTAAAGTCCATGATGTAAATATTATTGATGATCTTATTATGGAAACTGGTGCGATTTATATTATGAATCGCGGTTATCTGAATTTCTCCCGCCAATGATAGCAAGTGAGTGTTTTGATTAAATCTTTTAGCCGCGATCTTTTTTATTGTGAGATCTTTATAAATAAAGTAGGAAGACAAATACACATAATATCCTTCACCATCAGAATGTATAGGAGGCACGCTATACTTATATATGGATAGGTATAGAAAAACATAAGTAACCAAGGATATCAGTGCGATTATGAGAACAACATGCTCAGAGGTATGCGTTAATATGCTATTTTCTGTTTTTATCTTGTATACTTTTCACCTCAAACAAAACAGATAATTCCCTGTGATCACCATTGTGTATATACCTGTCCGGGATCCAGGTATTATCTGCAATGATAGTCATTGTTGCATTGGGTGGAGCAAACAAAGTAATATTCGTATTGTTAGTTACGCGATAAAGATATTCTGATATTTTATCTCCGGAAGATCTTCTTTTTATATATACGGTAATATTCATAGGGATTCCATTGTGCCTCCATTTGCCGCTGATTTCTATGGTAACGATAGTATTGTAAGTTGTTATTTCTATTTGCCTGCCAATCCAGTCCATATTTTTGTAGTAGGTACTGTATTTATCTCCGCTTATAAAATATCCTTGTTTTAAAGCAGAGGGATCTACCGTCCATATATATACGCCATGCGTCAATGTATACCCTTTTCCTAGAATAGCAGTAAAGAACGATACGATGTTCTGTTTATTCTTTGTTGGCCCGACAATAATATAGCGTATATCATAGTATTTCAAGTAACCGTAAATTTCTGCTTTGGAGCCATGATCCATTTGAGGGGAAACGCCGTTTTTCTGGATGGAATCTACTGTTTTGATAAATAAAGAAGGCATGGGGCCGAATCCATACCGGTTTATTGCAAACCCCTCAGGCATTTTAAACCACATGTCACTGTATATTTGCCACAGCATGGCTGTTCCTTCGGCTCCCTCAGATACTGGAACAACCAAAATGTTGCTATTCTCAGGTATATAATGCTGTATAGTTGAGTTCTTAAAAATAACAGGTATGGATGGTTTCTGCACTGGATAGGGTGATACAAGGAATACAGGGATGATGCAAAACAGTCCAATAGTAAAAACCGCATATGCTGTAAATTTCGGTATTTTCTCCTGCTTGTTCACTTTTGAAATAAATATGGCAATTGTAATGCCTGAGAATAAAATCACGTACAGCGCAAACCGGCCGGGCAGAAGATGTTCTAATAAGGGTAACGATTCAAACAAAATCCATGGCAGGGGGATCTTTGTTATATGACCATTAATATGGAGATATGGTCCCAAGGATAATAGTGCTGAAACAAGTATCATGTAGGCTAAGAACTTTACATTTTTTTCTTTGTACCATCTTATAATCGTATAAAAAATGATTAGTAAAAATGGTATACCTATATACCCGTCCCATTCGCTTGCATTACCGGTAAATTTTGAAACAATATTTAAAGTTATCCCGGTTTTCAACAACTGAAAAGGACCGGGTATAATAAAGTTTAACAGATCGGTAACAAACACGTTCTGCGGTTGCAATAAGCCTATAGGTCTCGCCGGGCCGGCAAATTGCATGTATAAAAAGGGCAGCGAAAGCACAAGAAACAGAGGTATACCTATCAGGAAAACCCTTAAAACATAAACGATATGTTGTTTTAAATCTTGTCTGTTCAATATGAAAATCACGGCAACAGCAACCGTGCTTATGATGATTTCTGAAGCCAGCATCTCTTCTCCAAAAAGGAGCTGACAAAAAAGTAATACGCCCAGAATGGTTCCTGACTTCCACATTTCGATCTTGCTAGAAACCAGGATATCGTATCCTAACCAAACCAATAATGGTGGAATAAATGCCAGAGTAACGTGCGGGTGTCCCATAGATTGCGCTATCATGTAAGGGGAAAATCCATAAATAAGTCCTGAGAAAAAAGATGCACTATGAGAATTAACAAAGCGTAATGTGGCTATATACGCTGTAAATGCAGAAAGGCATAGTGCTCCTATAACTATAATATTGTATGAGAATATTGCACCAAAGAACTTTGTCAAAGGCGACAGGATTAACGCTGGTAGTATTATCGACGAATTCCACATGAGGTTAACGCCGTCGGGGAATAATATATGCCTGCTGATCAATGGATCATGGAAATGCCCAATAGCATACTGGACCCATTTAATAAACCACATGAATAGCTCCGGATCTGATCCGTTCCCTATATATGCGGTTCTTATATTCAGTATTGCAGGATAGGTTATGATGACAGAGATAATTATGTATATTGAAAATACAATAAGTTTATGAATTATAGATTTATGAACGATACCCATTATTGATAGTATAGCAAAATTAGCTTACATGTAATATTATCTAATTCATGTTTTATTTATCTGTAACACATATCTTAACCCACGCGTTAAAAGTTCTTCTTCTGAAAAGCCTTTTGAGAGCAGTTGCCTTAAATTACCGTGTTTCATGTGTTGTTCATTAACTACCCCTGACCACTTATCGTGGTATAAAACTTTGACTTTCCCACCCTTAATCGTCTTATCAAAAAATTTTAAATAATAATTTAATCTTTTTCTATTTAAAGCATGTTTATACTCGTTTATTTCAAACTGTGTTGCTCCACCAAGAGTCATTTTTTGTATAAATTCTTCATCAGTCACCATTAGATGTGCCCATGGTTCTTGCACTCTATGAAAGAAATGATTTCCTGTATCAGCAGTCCATATGGGATCAAATTTGATGTATATATATCCACCCGGTTTGGTTATTCTTATGATTTCACTTAGTGCTTTGTCTGGTTCTTCTATATGCTCAAATGCATCAAAAGAAACGCAAACATCGAAGAAATTATTATCGAAAGGCAAAGCCGCCGCATCCGATGTAATGAAATTTATTTTATTTACGTCAATAGGGAACCCATTCCTCTCGTATTTTTCTACAAGTAATCTTGGAAATTCGCCATTGTATAAATGATTATAATCAATGATATCAACGCCTGTTACTTCATTAAAAATAGTAGACAGAAATCCTGCGTGCATACCCAATCCTGACCCTATATCTATAATATTTATATGTGTATTTAATTCTTTAATGCCAGCTTGTTTGAAAATGTTGAATAAATCATCTATATCTTTTTTGTGTTTGATAAATTCTTCTTTTTCCTTATTATAGCTAAAGTGTTCTATTCTAAACCTTGATTTAATTAAGTTTTCAAATATATCCTGGAATTTTGAAGCAACTGATTTCCATGTATAATCAACTGTTACTTTATTATATCCGTTTAATCCCATTTGTTCTGCATGGACTTCATTTTCTAAGATATATTCTATTTTCTCGTGTAAATTCTGTTCTGTTGCCAACAAACCGTTTACATTGTCTTGAACTAATTCAGCGAATGCATGGCATCTTTTATTGATGATAACCGGTTTTTTTTGCATCCATGCTTCAAGTATAACCATACCAAAGCTTTCGCTTTCACTCATATTGATTAATCCAATACATTCTTTTAATGCTCCCAAAACAACTTCTCTTGGTTGCTCGCCCAAATAAATTACATCCGAAGTGCTGACATGGATTTTGTCTTCGTCTCTTCCGATCATTACCAAGTTAAATTTATTATCTTTTTTAATACTTTTCCGAGATGCTTCTATTATGGACTGGTATTTTTTAGAACCTGATTTTCTACCGAGAATCAGAAAAAACGGTAACCGTGACTTATAAGATTTTAGAAACTCTGAACTATCAATCTTATCATTTTCATTTTCATATACTGCTCCGCCAGGAAGGAGGTTACTCTGTACTCCAATTTTATTGTAGAATAACTTTTGTGCAATTTCTGGGAAGCCGATCACCGCATCTGCACAAATCATAGCATTATAATATTCTTTCCAATGATAAAATTCATCGTCAAAATGAAAATGGGGAAGAAGTACAAGGGGCATATTATATTTTTTTGCATATTTTGCTGCTATGAGCGAGGTCTTGAAAGGGATACTGTGCCCTAAAACTATATCATAATTCTTTATAGCTTTATTCAAAAACATTTCCAAATCTTGTGAGTTTGGTCCTCGTATTGTATGAAAAAATCCTTCAATTTCACCCTTTCTTGTTCTTGCTGTTTGTATCAATGATTCGATATACTCCTCAATATGATTTTCCTTCAGATAATCTTTATAGCAATAATCAAGCCTTATGTATCCTTCTTTGTCCGAAGTCTTATATTGCAAAGAATAAAGAAGCACTCCAAGGGGCCTAACATCAAAAGGGGCGTAATTGGGTTCTGTTTTAAGGTGGAGAGCAATAACATCTTTAACATTAAGTGTCAGACTAAAAAGGCCATTAATCTCTTGTTGGTGGATCAACGATTCATCTCCGTAGATAGAGAGAGTTTTTCTTTCAGGAGTATAGGCTTTAATTACTATTTCCTTAATTCCCTTTGCATATATAAGTGCATCAGGACTTGACCACAGCTGAAATCCATTATTGATACTCTCAGGGAAATGCCAGCCACCCATAAGGAGTGGGAAAGAATATGTATCTGAGAATTTTTCTGAAATATTTATAGATTCCGCCATCCAAAGTTGGTAAAGAGTTTTAGCATTTATATATTTTTCCTCATCAAGAATAGTATCCGTTTTAAATCTATAAACATCTATATTTTTATCAACTGGGATTTTTTGCTGACCGATAAAAGTAAATTCTGTGGCAAAATGGTATTTGTTAAAAATCTCAAAAATATCCGTTGTTACAATATCAAAGGTAAATTTATCAGTTTTTGACAATTCTTTAATCACATTTGAGAGATAAACCTCAGCTCCTCCTAATGGAGGCAAAGTGTATCTATAAGTAATTACCAGGGCCTTCTTTTTATCTACTTGATGGAGGATCCTCTGGTTTATTATGTTGTAAAAAGCATCCCCGAGATAAGACCAATCAAGATTTTTTTTGCAGTATTCATATCCTTTCTCGGATAATCTTGAGCGAAGTTCATTATTGCTCATCAATTGTGAAATACAATTTGTAAAATTTGCAAGATCGCATATAATCGCTTCTGTCCCACTGGTTATATCATACCCCCTTGCTCCCATAGAGGTTGTAATCACGGGAAGTCTGTTTGAGAAATACTCTGCTACTTTTAGGTTCGATCCCGAACCTTCCATCATAGGGTTTATAGCAACATCTGCAATCTTGAGTAGAATATTCTTATACTCTTCTTCTAATTTTCCAAACAGAAGCACATTTTTAGCCGATGGCTTTGCAACTGCATCACCCACAGAACCAATAACTATGAAATAGAAATCCTTTAGTTTTACAGCCAATTCATCAATAATGAACCTAAGTGCATCAATATTGGGTTTATGGGCACTCCCCAAAAAAACAATAATAGGATATCCATAAAAAAAATCTTTTATTGATTTAATATCATACAGAGTATCGTACAAAAGCTCTACACCATTTGGTATTACAAAAATATCTTTTGCTGCTTCACTTACCTTTAAAAGAGGTGCGTAATCATCCTTAGAAGAAGCAACAATAAATTGACTATTTTCACATGCTAATTTTTCTATTTTATAGACCTGACTCATGAGTTCCTGATACTTTGGGTGTTTCAATAACATTTGTTCTTTTAGCTGGAACTCTGCATTAAGAGATTCGTAGATGATCGGTATTGGTTTGCTGTATTCAGTGAGTATCGCCATATATGGATGGGAAAGAATTAAAATATCTCCAAATGTGGCTAAATCTTTTATGGCATCAACTATCATAGCATTATTTGCTACCATATATGAGTTAACAACATCTGTTGCACTTACTGAATAAAGACTGTTTATCCTCGTTTCTTCTTCTAAATGCTCTTTTGTTTTTGGTATAGCTATTTCTATGAAATGTTCCGTGATATTAGTTCTCTCAATAATATTCTCATTGTTAAAACAAATTAATAATACATTTACATGGCTTGAAATCCGGCTATATAATTTATTTATACGAACCTCTCCGCCGCTGTACGGCCTTGACACTTTGAAATCATTTAATACAACAATTGTCTTTCTGAACGAAGTTTTTGTAAGCATTTTTTCTATTTGCTCTCTGGCATTCTCAACAATATTCTTCCATGAATAATTTTGAATAATATATTGCTTCCCAATACTGGAGAGTTTTTCAGCTTCTACCGGATTAGCAGCAAGACGTTTCAATCTGTCTGCAAAATTATTTTTTTCTGCTAAAATAAAATGTACACCGTCTTTCAAATTCAATCCCCTGATACCCATATTGGTAGAGAGTAAGGGAAGTCCTGCCGCTAAATACTCAAGTGTTTTTAGATTCGTACCGGCACCGGAAAACATGGGGTTAATAGCAATATCAGCCGTTTCAAACAATCTTTGTTTTACTGCATTGTCAACTTTACCAAGGAGTTTCACATTTCTTAATTTAATCCCTTTAATATGATCACCTACTGCTCCAGCTATTATAAAGTCTATTTCGGGACACATTGGTGTAAGCGTATTTGCGATAAATTCTGCAGCCTCTATATTAGGTGGATGCCAGCTACCTATAAAAAGGGCCGTTTTTCTTTTATTTGAGATAGCTTTTCTGAAAAACCTAAAATCATTCGGATCTATTCCATTCGGCGCTAATGCTATTTTATCAGGATTTATGTTAAAATCTGCACTAAATTTCTCTTTTTCTTCATCAGATACTGTAAAAATAATGTCTGCATTAGCAGCTAACCTTCTTTCCAATCTCTCGATAAATGAAATAAATTCTTCTGCATAGTTACCTTTCCACATTTGTCTTACAAGGTTGCTTTCACAATTATAGCTATTATATATTCTTGGTTTCTTATCCACACCAAAAAAGAAATCGTAATTTAACATATAAGGCGACTCATGTATGATGATATCTGCATCCTTGTATAAGGTTAAATAGTATTTATGATAATTATTAGGATATTTTGTACTTAGCGCACACACTAAAGCTGAAACCTCCGGGGCTAATCTTTTTTGATCTATATCAAGGTGAAGTTTATTGTGTATATCCTCTTTGGGTATCCTGTATTCTCTAAAGGTTTTATTAAATTCTACTATTTCAAACTTGTGGTGATTATATGTGGGTGATAATAATGTTATATTATAAACTTTACTAAGTTCATTGTAGAAATTAAAATACCTCAACTCCCCGCCACTTTGTGGTGGATAAAAAGCAGGAAAGAAATTAAGTACCAGAATTCGCTTCATCCCTTATACCCAATTATTGCATAATCCTGTTCCATATTCATACGCTCTATAAACTCGTGAAGAGGTTCATCGGCAGTGGAGGTTTGGTCACTTCTCCTATGGAGTCTTAAAATCTGAACATTGGCAAATCCTCTTGCCTCTGCAACAAACTTCAAGGTATCGGGTGGTAGTGGGTGAAGGTGTGTTGGGTCGGTATAAAAACTATAAGCGCCGACTATGAGGTTTTCCGGGTTTGGCGTTTCGAATATTACCATTCCACCTGTTTTTAATGCCCTTAAAGATTCGTCAAATAGTTTAACCATAACTTCAAACGGTAAATGTTCAACAATGTGAAACCCTGTAATAATTGATAAAGCATTATTTTTTTGACTTTTGAGATATTCGATAACATCTGCTTCTTCTACATCTAAACCAAGTTCTTTTGCCTGGGTTACCATAATTCTGTTTATATCAATACCTTTGGCATGAATATTCTGTTCCTTTAATAACTCAAGCCATTCACCCCTGCCGCATCCAACATCTAATAACGGAGCATTATCCGTATTTTTCAAAGCTTCATGAATGTAGGGCAAATAAACCCTTTGCCTCTCTTTGATATCAGCCTGTGTACCTCTGAACCTATCTTCAAACGAAACATACAGGGCATCGTACTGATGTGCCTGTTCTTCACGAAAGCTTTTTGCATCGTTAACAGTAAGCTTTTCAGAAGTCTTATGATTCAAACGTTCTATCAAAGAAGAAAGGTTTTTCTGCTGTTCAAGGATATTTAATTTCTGATCGCGTATTTGTTGTATGATATTATTTATATCAGCCTGAACTGCCTGAGCATCCGCTTTCTTCTCAAGCTCATAACCCAACTGCTGAACTGCCTGAGCATCCGCTTTCTTCTCAAGCTCATAACCCAACTGCTGAACTGCCTGAGCATCCGCTTTCTTCTCAAGCTCATAACCCAACTGCTGTACTGCCTGAGCATACGCCTTCTTCTCTATGGTGTTTCTAAGAGTGTTAAACTCTTTTGTCATAATACTATCGGAATGATTGAATCTGGTATTCGTATAGTTCTCAAAAGCGGTAATATTACGCACAATCAAGGGCATTTTTATGATTGCTGTAATCCATCTAATTGCATAACCCATTATCGGTAGTTTGTAGAGTTTTGTTGCTAAATAAGATAGATATAAACCTTTAATATTGGTTTTTTTCTCTTTTCCTTCTTTTGAGTACCTTAAGCTCGCAAGGACCTGTACCTTATTGAGCCTGCCACTTCCCATCATAGATAAATAGAAATTTAGACCTTGTTCGTCAGCATCTCTGAGGAGAATACCTTTGTAGGCATTCTTAATAAAGGTTTTTTCATCATACTTTAGGAAATCTTCAATAGTAAAAGATGTCTGGTACTTTGGAATAAATCGGGTAAATCTTAATGCCGTCCTATACGCGAAACTATAAAATGGGTATTTTCGCAGCCTGAATTGTATTGCTTTAATCGTTTGCCATAATTTGGTTTGCTTTACAGTGGTATTCGGAGATGCATCGTTTACATGTAGTATATTAGTCTGATAATCTACCCCATTTTGATGGGCTTTCCTTCTATTTACCTCCTCCCGGATCTTTTCCATTATCTCATCAACATTTATTTCGGGTATGTTTGATTCTACCATTTCCACCTCTTAAGCATAACCCATTTTTATATACAATAACTTAAAAGCGTCAAGAACTTCATATTAAAAGGATAAAAGAAAGAAATTCTTTCCTTTATAAGAAGATACATAATAAAATTGTTAAATTAGAATGAATCTGTTAGTATCAACATATAATCTTATTTTAAAAATGTGCAAAATATAATGCTATGAGAGGTAAAAGAGTTGATAGATAAAATCTTTGAAATTAAAAAAAA